>JAYEGO010000677.1:0-1590 GCA_034659155.1 Bacteroidota bacterium
TATTCTCGCTATTACAATGATAACAATTTATTTTCCTGATTTTCTCTACCACAGCACACCTCCTATCAACTTTTATTATATACTGCCATATAGATAACCGTAAATCAAGCGCAACTTAACCACTACCTAAAGAAGAATTACGAAAACTGAAATTGTTAAGCATTTAGTTTTTTCTTTCATGGTTTGCCTCGTTAGCATAAGAGGCAACCCGGCTGTCTTTTAAATTAAGATCCGTGGCTTTCCGTCTCTACCTCACGATAGATTTGGCATTTTCTGCTTATAATTTTTTCGTTTTTTCCCCTTAAGTTAAGTTCCTGGAACATAATTCCTAATCTATGCGTTTTTTGTCGCGCAGCCTTTCCTATCTACAAGGTCCGTGCCAGCATCTTAAAAATTGCAGGAAATAAAAAAGAATTATCTATTTATAAAGAATTTCAGGTAGTTATAGGTACCATTTTGAGACAACCGCCGCGGCCTTACCTGAAAGAGTAACCCTGAGGAAAATAAATACCCATAAAAAAACGGAAAGTAATTATACAGCAAAAGGCATTTTATTTCTCTCGCGCCAGCTAAAATAAAAAATATTTTCTCTTGTGTTCTGGATAAAAATAACGATAATAAATATATAAATACTGGCTCTAAGTATTGCTGAACATGCAGCACGTCTATCCAACGGCCTGAACACAAATTTGCCGGAAAGCTATTTATCTCAGATATCAGGTAATTACATGCTGTTTAAAACGATTACCAAAGAAAACTTCAAAAAGATGGTCGAGGCCTTGCTGGAGGAAAACGAGGTCATCGGTCCGAAATCAAGGGATCAAGACACGGAAGGGAACAAGATTTACAGATTTCTGAAGATCAACTCCTTTGAGGAGCTTGAGATGGACTATACCCGGTCCTACTCCTCGCCCAAGAATTATTTCCTGCCTTTTAAGGAAGACATTGCCACCTATCATTTTAATGACAAAGGCTGGGAGCAGGAAATCCAATACACCACTCACCCGCGGGTAATCATCGGAATGCGGGCGTGCGATATTAATGCCCTGTTAAAGCTTGACCAGGTGATGTTGAAAAGTGTCTATCCCAACCCGCATTATTTTGCGCGAAGGCGCAACACCATGATCATAGGGCTCGACCATGAGCCCCTTGAAGATTGTTTCTGCCGGTCGATGAATACAGACACGGTCTTTCATGGTTTTGACCTCTTCTTGACCGATATTGGAGACAGATACTTTGTAGCCATTAATTCAGATACTGCATACATCATCTTGAACAGATTCGATGCCAAAGAGGTCACAGAGGAAGACCAGAAGCGTTTCAAGACAGTAAAAAAACAGATTGAATCAAAGTTCAAGACCCAGGTTGACATTACGATCCTGCCTGAATTAATGGACCTGGAGTTTGAGTCTGAAGTCTGGAAAAAGTGGGGGGATAAATGCCTGAGCTGTGGAAGCTGCGCTATGGTATGTCCAACCTGTTACTGCTATGGCATAGAAGAGGACACGGATCTGAGTTTTTCCAAGGCTACTAAGAGAAAATTTTTATACTCCTGTAACCTACTTGATTTTGCCGCTGTGGCCGGGGGGC
>JAYEGO010000678.1:0-6948 GCA_034659155.1 Bacteroidota bacterium
TATCCCGTTAAGAATAGAATAGACCGTTAAACCAGATACAGTTTTAATACCAAGCTTTTGAGTTATATTCTTTCTGTGAGTTGTTACAGTATGTATACTTATGAAAAGCTTCTCTCCAATTTCTTTATTGGTTGAACCCATAGCCACATGGCGAAGAATATTTTTTTCACGCTCACTTAAATTTGAAGACTTTGAACTGGTTTTTCCAGCAGGCATCCTGCTTTCAATGATCTTACTCAGCTTCTTTAGAAGTTCATTTTTAGGTTGGTATAGGTTTAATGAAGCAAAAAAAACACTTTTTGCTTTTTCAGAGTTTCCAGTATTTCTTAAGAATAGTACAGCAGTTTTATTTTTGTCAGGAAAATATTTTTCGAGATCATTTTCTAACTGAGGCTCTAATATTTCTTCCGAAATAATCACAAAATCAGGCTCTTCTTGAAGAATCTTTTCTATTAGTTTGAACGAAGAATCGGACTTGCCCACTATCTCAACCATTGCCACTTCCATGAGCAAACTCTCAAGACCCTTTGTAATAAGGTGTGATTTTGAGGCAATATAGAATCCTATCTTACTCATTAAGAAATATATATTAGGAGTAGAGTAATTTAGCGCATTCCATTTTCAAGTCGCTATGGGATGTTGTTATTTCCATTAATTCTTTTATTTCTTTCTTATTGCCCTGGACCTCATACATTTTGTTATCTCTGGCCGTTCTGTTTACTTTATTTGATTTAAGAACAAGGAACACCGATTAACGATTTTTGATTTGGCATATTCAATGTAGTAAGCTAATTCACAGCGTGAATTTTAGAATTATATTAATCATTCTTCTAAAATCTTAAATCGTTAATCCTTGTTCGATATTCTATTCAACATTACTTTTCTGCATAAAGATAATATTTGGTATAGATGCTATTTACGGTGCTTTAATGATTTTTCCATATGCAATACCTTTGGAATCAAGACTTTTTCTTCAATTCTGCTGTGATCATTCAGGTCTTTTTCCAGGTTGAACAATTCTGTAAGAACTTTTGAGCAAAGAGATGGATTCCCCGTTGGAGCCAAATATTTGATGATAATATTTTTTAAGTCATAAAGCTTTGATTCAATATCATCATGTTCTGATGAATATTTCTGAATGGAATAGCCTTCAGAGGCTATGCTTTCAATCAGGCTAGTATCTTTATTCAGAAATGCTAACTCGGTTGAGATAGAATACGGAAAGACCTTTTCGTCTTCTCTTTTTGTGTGGGCAATAAGCTCATTTTTATACTCCCTGAAAAATGATTCCAACAAAACAGCATACTTATTGTTTGCATAGCACTCTATCACCATCAGATTAATTAGCTTCTCCAGTTCCGGAATTTTTACATCCAAATAATATCTGTGTGTTTTACCCAGGTAATCTGTGATTAAGCTTACAGAAAAATCTTGAAGATTCTCTTCGGGAAAATAATCTTCATCATGAAAGGAATTCACAATTTCTAAAAAGAAGTCCAGTTTAACATTGTGTTCCAGACAAACCTCCTGAACACTTTTATCTCCAAATCCCAGGGTTATACCAAATCTGTTTATCACAGATATCAGAAGATAATTCAAATGAATCAGGTCAGCCATTTTATTTTTGCCGGTAATCATATTACAAAGATAAAAGATAAAAGTAAACCTGCCTGTCGGCAGAAAAGATAAAAGATTCAAAAACCCAAAATGAATTTATTATATCTGGTCTCTCAATCACTACTTCTCCCCTTCTCCTCCAATCTCATCGTTTACCTAACAACAGCTATCCTGTATTAAGTCACTGTATATTAACACTTATCGTGTCTTAATTGCTAAGGTCGGGAAGTATAAATGCAGGAGTTGACTCAGTATTGCTTTCATGCCCGGCCCTGTCAGTGATATAGAAGTCGTACTTTATTGTGTCATAATCGAAAAGAAGATATGTAAATTCCACTTCAATTTCACCTGTTATACTTTGGTCCATTCTCTGGGGTTGAAGGTATGGTATCCTGTAATTCAGGGGAAATTCAAGTTCATCTTCACCAATTTCAACCGGTACCCCGTTCTGTATATCAAACATGGTAAAAAACAAGTTAGAATATTCCGGATTGCCGGGATCAACAGTATCGGGAGGCTGTCCCAGGCCAATATCTCCATCTCCATCTACAAATGAAAAAACCAATTTGCCTACCAGGCCTTCATTTCCTAGCTCATCAGTTGTATCTCTAATAAAGAAACTCAGGTATTTAATTTCAGGTATTTCAGGATATGTTTCAACTTTCCGACAAGAAGATAGAACGAGGCTTAGAATTGCACTCCATACAATCAGATATATTACTTTTTGCATCATAAAAATCAATATAATGGAATTTCATCAAAAATCATACCTATTTTTTTCTGAAAAAGATTTGTATTGGAACACCTGAGAAATTAAATTTCTCTCTTAATCTATTTTCAAGATATCTTTTGTACGGATCTTTTATATGCTGAGGGAAATTGCAAAACATGGCGAATGAAGGGGCTAATGTTGGAAGCTGAGTGGCATATTTAATTTTCACTTCCTGCCCCCTGTGTGATGGAGGATGATGAGCTGCAACTGCCTCAAGAACAACCTGGTTGAGTTTTGATGTGGGTATCCTCTGAATTCGGTTTGTATGAACTTCAACCGCAGTATCCAATATTTTTTGCAATCTGATTTTATTTAATGCAGAAGTAAATACAATAGGGATATCCTGGAAAGGAGCTATTTTCTGCCTGATTTTTTCCTCAAATATTTTTGCAGTATTCGTGTCTTTCTCAACCAGGTCCCATTTATTTACCAGGAGAACAATGCCTTTTCTGTTTCTTTGAATCAGGTGTAAAATATTTTGATCCTGGCCTTCAAATCCCAATTCTGCATCAATCAACAGCAAACACACATCCGAGTTTTCAATAGCTGTGATTGCCCGCATTACAGAATAAAATTCCAGGTTTTCATTCACTTTTCCCTTTTTTCTCAGTCCAGCTGTATCCACCAGGTAAAAGTCATGCTTATATTTATTATAGCGTGTGTAAACCGAATCACGGGTAGTTCCTGAAACAGGTGTGACAATATTGCGTTCTTCGCCCAGGAGAGCATTTACCAGTGAGGATTTGCCAACATTAGGTCGTCCAACAATAGCAAACCTGGGCAATACAATTTCCTCTTCATTAATTTCATCAGGAAGAAATTTTACCAGTTCATCAAGCAGTTCTCCCGTACCGCTACCATTGATTGACGATATAGGATAAATGTCTCCGAGACCAAGTTTGTAAAATGTATTTGCCTCATACTGACGATCATGCTGGTCCACCTTATTAACCACTAGCATAACCTTTTTGTCTGTACGCCTCAGAATCTTTGCAAGTGCTTCATCAGGGCTGGTAATTCCTGTCTCCACATCAACGAGAAATAAAATAATCTCAGACTCCTCAATGGCTATAAGTACCTGCTTTTTAATTTCTTCTTCAAAAATATCTTCAGAACTACTCAGATAACCCCCAGTATCAATGACATGAAATAGCTTGCCATTCCATTCGCTTGTTCCGTAATGCCGGTCTCTGGTTACTCCACTTGTTTCGTGTACAATTGCCTTTCTGCTTTCTGTGAGACGGTTAAAAAGTGTAGATTTCCCAACATTTGGCCTTCCTACTATGGCTATGATATTTCCCATTTTTCAATATTCAATATTTTCAATTATTAGTACTAATGATCATATCCCCATCTTTTCAATTGTCTTTCATCATTTTTCCAATCTTTTTTTACTTTCACATAGAGTTCGAGGAAAATTTTCTTGCCAAAAAAATCTTCCATATCTTTTCGGGCCTGGATACCTACATTTTTTAATGCTTTGCCTTTCTGACCAATGATAATAGCTTTTTGTGATTCCCGGTTAACATAAATGTGCGCCAGAGTTCTGATAATTTCCTCTTCTTCAATAAAATGTTCCACTTCCACTTCTACAGAATAGGGAATTTCCTGTTTGTAGAGAAGCAAAATTTTCTCCCTGATAATTTCGGAAACAAAAAACCTTTCCGACCTGTCTGTCAGCTGGTCTTCAGGGAAATAGGGAGGTCCCTCCGGTAATAGTTCTATTATTCGATTGAATACACTCTCTGTATTAAACACTCTCAATGCTGAAATAGCCATAATTTCAGATGAAGGTAAAACCTTCTGCCAATCTTTTTCAAGTTGAAGTATGCTTTCTTCATTGGAGAGATCAATTTTGTTGATTAGTAACAAAACAGGGATCTCTAATTTTTGAATTTTTTCGAAAAACTGAATATTCTTTTCGAAAGAATCGTAAATGTCAGTTACATAAATCAGGATATCTGCATCCTGAAGTGCTATACTCACATACTTGAGCATATTCTCCTGTAACTTATATTCAGGCTTTAATATGCCGGGAGTATCTGAATAAACTATTTGAAAATCCGGGCCATTCACTATACCCATTATCCTGTGCCTGGTAGTTTGGGCTTTTGAAGTAATAATGGATAGCTTGTCTCCCACGAGGGAGTTCATAAGGGTGGATTTTCCAACATTTGGATTTCCAATGATATTAACAAATCCTGACTTATGGTTCACCTTAAAATTTATGTTTTGATGATCTTGGCAAAGATAGCAATATTCAATTAGTCCAGCCCGGTACCAGACTCATGGTATCAGAGATTAAGTTTCAGGCTAAGCTTAAAGGAAAAATTATCAATAGATTTTTGAAGTTGATATGGCCCATATCTGTAATATATTCCAATACCATAACCCAGGAAAAATTGATTAATAATACTATTAATGATTATTCCTGATTCATAGTACCCTTTTTCCATAGTTTTGAAATTGATTCCTCTATGAAGTTCCGGGTTCTGAAGTTTTCCAATTCCAAAATTGCTAACAAATTCCACCCCTGGCTGAAACCTTTTTGTTTTGAAAAGGAGTTTCCCAAAGTCCTGTCTGAAAAATATAGAGAAGAAATGGTCCGACAGGAATTCATTCATTCTCATCACGCCAAAACTATTTGCTGAAACTAAGGAAAAACCATGGTAACTTCCCTTTCCATTATAAAGTTTTGAATATGGGACCTTTCCTTCAATAATTCCTCCCTCAAGATCAATATATGAATGCCCAAGGCTTCGACTAAGAATCTTTTTTGAAATTCGAATTTCATACTTGGAATATGTAAAATCTCCATTCATCCAGTCAATTCCTTGATTGAAGTTTGCATATAGTATAGGGAATTTTGTACCCAGAGAAATCTTCTTTCTGCCTGATACCATAAATTTTTCTTTGTAGGCAAATCTCAGTTTTATGCCTAATTCAGAAAAAGTGGCTTTGTTTATTAGATTTTCGGTTCCATTTTCTGAATCATTGAACTGGTAGTTATTTCCAAAAGTAGTTTTTGAGTTTTGAAAAAATATGCGAGTTTTAAAATATTGGAGGGCATTAAATTCAAATGATGTTGACCAGCCTTCAACATAATCCATTTGGGAGACTAAGAATCTTCTGAAGTTTTCAGTATCGAAATTTCGGGTGTTCCATAGGAAGGTATATGATCCTGACTCTTCAACATCATTAAAATAGCTTGCTTGTAAAGAGATATCATAAGTATTTGAGATAAGCCACCTGGCAGAGCTACCATATTTAATATTTTTGTCCTTAAATCCATAGGCAAAATATCCAGAGAAGAACAGGCTCTTTGACAAATGTTCATTACTTATTCCGCCAACACCAAGCCTTACCCCTTCAAAAAGATTGTAATTTATTATAGAGCGTATATCCAGGTTAAAAAAATGAATAGGGATATAGCCATTCATTGTGGTTTCTAAGATCCAAAGCTTACGATCCAGATGTTCTTCCTTTCCAATGCTGTCTAAAACGTGATATGTAGCAGTATCTTTTTCTGAAAGTTGAGTGGAACGATGTGAGTTCCAAAAATCTTCTGATTTTTTATGTGCGTCTTTCTCAACTTCAAGTGCAATATTTTTAAATTTCTTTAGTTCAAATACGGGGTTTAGTTTTATGTTTGTAATGTAGGTTTTACCCACTCCTATTACTTTAACTTTATTATTTTCACTCTCCACCTGAATAAGTCCCTTATTGTTTTCGTCAGCCGGATCTACTAAAATGATGTCGGTATTCAATTGAACCGGAAACCATTGTTTATTATTAATAAACTCATATTTCTGTTGAATTTTAATGCGAAACATATCCTTTGACTCTGCAGCTTCTGCTACCACATTTTGCAAAGCATATCGGTTTGAATTGATATACATAAACCCCTTCAATCCAGTAAAGTTTTTCCCTTTTTTCGGAAGAAAAGAGATAATAAATAAACTATCCTTTATGGAGGTAAAAAGAGTATCCTCAAGTATAAATAAATATTTATTTTTACTTCCGTAACTAATTGGATTCAGGTAATTCTTATCAAGAATTGTAATGAAGTCATTATAAAATGAAAAAGACTGAATTTGTGTTGCAAGCAGGGTGAAAGAGGGATTACTGAATCCTGATACTCTCGAAGCTATAATTTTTTCCCGATTATTTCCTGGAGAAGAGTATTCCCTGTTACTTACAGATTCGAGTAGAAATAAATGTTGTTTTTCGATGAACTCATTAATCTCAAAAAAGGAGGAGTCAATTTCTATAAGACTTGAATCCCGAGGGGATAATATTGTGTCTATTTTAGGATTGGGAGCTTCAAATGTGAAATGTAATTTATTATAAGAGGTGTATGAAAAAGACTTAATTTTTTCCGGGTTATTGAGTTTTTTATTTTCATAAACCAGGTCGATTATTCTGTTAGCCGGATTGATCCCTGGAGCAATTCTTACTTCATCAATATCATAGGTTTTAGGAGTCATTCTTATTATTAGCAAATTCTTTCCAAGGGTGTCTGGCCGATCAATAAACAGAGGCTCATATACTATGTATGA
>JAYEGO010000679.1:0-6898 GCA_034659155.1 Bacteroidota bacterium
TTATGACCGCATACTTAAGGTATCCAGAACTATTGCAGATTTGGATAGAAGTGTAAAAATTGAAAACAATCATTTGGCCGAAGCCATACAATACCGCAGCCTTGACCGTGAGAGTTGGGCGGGATAAATTTCTGTAAAAGAAAGCAGGATTAATTGATTTAACCCGGAAAATGTATACATTTTCTACGATTAAGACTATACCAACAAATTTGGATCATTTCATTAGCCCAAATTTGGGTATGTCTAAATCGGGATTTACTTCGTGAGCTCCCGTTGGTCGGTTCCCGCTTTGCCTCCCACTATTCATCGCACAACTTGTCCCGATAATTTTCGGGATTCATACAATACACTTCGTTTTTGTATGAATAAAGCGGGTTAAGAACAAGCCTGTCTGCTGACAAGCAGGGAACACCGATTAACGATTTGCGATCTGAAATCTAAAATCAGAATTCCTTGTTCGATATTCAAAATATTTCATTTAGGACAATCTTGAACTTTAGCTACCGGATTAAAATATCATATATTTGAATTGCCTGTAAGGCATAAACGTATTAGCATAGGGCGATAAGCCCTATGGACTAAACAGGAATAAATGTTTTAGGACTGAAGGTCCGACAGGTAATAAATATTTAACTCTATAATTTACAGATTATCCAGTAAAAGCATACATGTCGGACTTTCAGCCCTACATCTACCTTATTTACAAAACCATAGGACTTCGTCCTATGCTAATACAGGTAGCTCTTTCAGAGCTAAATAATTCCAGAATTATTGAGTAATATATGAATGCAAAATACAATAAAGCTTAAATAAATATAGCTTACCCCATTACTTTTTAAAATAATTTAGTTTTTGGTTCTGGATTGCTCGTAAATAGGGTGTATTGTTTTTGATCTGGGTGACCCAAATGGCGAAAACAGGAAAATCATCGTTCCTTATCCAGTAAAAGCATACATTTCGGACTTTCAGCCCTACATCTATCTTATTTACAAAACCATAGGACTTTGTCCTATGCTAGTACAGGTAGCTCTTTCAGAGCTAGAGATTCCAAAGGTATTATGCAGAAATATTGATAAGAATAAATACTTTCCCTGGGGATAACTTCCTATTAGTGTTTTATCTAAATTAAACTTAATTATTCTTTTGATTTCCTCTTCCAGTATTCAGATGCTTCATAATTGCCCTTGACTTCGTAGACACCGGCCAGATTGTGCATTGCCTTTTTTGCGGTTTTTGAATTTGAAGATTTAGTCAGGGGCAGGAGGAGATCAATAGCTGCTAACCAATCGCGCCTGTCTATAAGAGGAGTTACTTCCTTAAAAGCCTTCCCCGTGTATATTTTAGTTCTTATCATTTCACTCCCCGGATAGAAATTGTTAATATAGTTTTCTCCAATTCTTTTAACCAGGTCGTTTACCTCTTCTTCTGCCTTTCCCATTGACGGACCAATTACTATTAAACTACTTAAAGATGGTCTTGCCTGATAAAAATTAGATTCAGTGACCTTAACTCTGTCAAGAAACTCTCCGGTTTTACTATAAAGCGTAAAGCCAGCCTCAACTATTAGGTCAACATAATTTGTCCTGGATTTAGCTCCATCTTCATCCTCTTCAACTTCAGTCTCAGTTAGAAAGTATGCATCGAAAAATTCCAGAACCAAAAGCAAATCAGCATTTCCACTTTCACAAAAAGAAACAACATCACTTTCAGCCATTACTTCCGGAAAGCTTTTTAAGGCTACTCCCTGCACAAGCGAGTCGAGGATACTGAAGCTGAAAGTCTCGTCAGAATTAAAAGAACTTTCCAGTGTAGAAATTAGATTTTGCACTGCTGCTGTGAAAACTTTCTGTTTATTCTTATTATCAAATGGCAAATTGATATAATCGTATTTATTGATGAATGCCATGTATTTATGCGACCCTCTTGTTTGTATTTCCGGAGCGGTTGAAATTGTATAGGAAATATAGGTAGAACATGACACACACAATAGCGATAATATTAAAAGGATTGATACAAAATATTTGGTTCTCATGCCTGTCAGCTTTCGTTGCAATAATTCAATTTAAGTTAAAGATAGGGTTTTTTGAGTTCTGAAAATGTACCAGATATTGTTTTATAAGTAAATAATAACGAATTTTAAATACCCTACTATTAATGCATTAAGTATTGTGGGTATAAAAGCCTTATGTCTAATGAAATCATTCTGAAAAATTTATCCATGAAAGAAAATATAATTAAGCACCAATTTCCGGGAGTATTAGTTGCTATAGTTCTTGGGTTTTTTCTGCCTCAGCCATTACTGGCTACAGATTCCAACAAGAAGTCCAATGTGATTTTTATTCTGGTAGATGATCTGGGCTGGAAGGATCTGGGCTGCCAGGGAAGTTTGTTTTACAGAACCCCCAACATAGATCAGCTTGCCGGGTCTGGCATGCGCTTCACAGATGCATATGCTTCTTGTCCGGTTTGCTCCCCTACCCGTGCATCTATTATGACAGGGAAGTATCCTGCACGTCTCAATATCACAGATTGGATTCCGGGGCTGGATCCAAAAAACCGAAAACTTCTTGGCACACAAGACCTTCATCAACTTCCTCTTTCCGAAATTACTATTGCAGAAACATTCCAAAGTAATGGCTATAAAACATTCTTTGCTGGTAAATGGCATCTTGGAGACAATGGATATTTCCCGGAAGATCAGGGATTCGACATTAACAAGGGTGGACATCATAAGGGGTCTCCTCCTGGTGGGTACTATACTCCCTACAAAAATCCCAAGCTTGAGGATGGGCCGGAGGGAGAATACTTACCCGATCGCCTGACAGATGAATCCATAAGATTCTTGGAGGAGAACCGGGAAGATCCATTTTTCCTTTTCCTTTCATTCTATACTGTTCATACCCCTATACAACCATGCGAAAGGTTAATCGAGGAAAACAACAAGAGGGCTGCCTTATTACAGTATAGCGATCCGTCGAGCATCAAAGAACGAAATGGTATAACAAAATTATGGCAAGACAATGCTGATTATGCTTCTATGATCCAGGCTTTAGATGAAAACATTGGCCGGCTTCTGGGCAAACTTGATGAACTTAATTTGGCAGATAATACAATTGTGGTTTTTACCTCTGACAATGGAGGTCTTTCTACCTTAAGGTCAGCAGGTAGTCCAACATCTAATGCGCCTCTCCGGGCGGGTAAAGGCTGGTGTTATGAGGGAGGCATTCGTGTACCGCTTATTATTCGCGCTTCGGGTGTTACAAGCCCGGGAAGCACATGTAATAGTCCTGTGTCAAGCATAGATTTCTATCCTACAATACTTGAACTTGCCGGTTTAACTCCCCTGGTAAACCAGGATATTGATGGTTTAAGTCTGGCGTCTTTGTTAAAGGGAGGAAAGACGCTAAAACGAGAGGCGATATATTGGCATTTCCCTCATTATCATGGAAGCACATGGGCTCCGGGTGCTGCTGTACGAGCCGGAAACTGGAAGCTGATTGAATTCTATGAAGAAGAGAAATTCGAACTATTCAATCTCAAAACTGATATCGGAGAGAAAAATGATCTCTCAAAAATATACCCTCAAGAGGCAAAAGAACTTTTAAACATGCTACATCTTTGGCAATGGGAACTTGGAGCAAAAATGCCTGAACCAAATCCGGACTTTTCAGGCAAATGAGAGCCTACCGGACAAAAGAATGTTTACCTAAGCTCTTGTGTTGTTTTAAGGTTCAAAAAATCATAGATTTGTATTATACTCATTAAATCAAGGTATTTATGGATCGAAAAGAATCTATCGACCACCGCTTTATTTATTCTCTTTTTGAAGATATGATCAAATACAAAATCAATTATGGTTACAGGGGAGAATTTACCCAGGCAGTTTCGGATGGACTGATTGCTTTTGCTCAAAGTATTTTCAATGTATCGGGGATCAATAAGAAGACCAAGAAACGTGCTTTTTACATTCTCGTGGAATGTGTTCAGAACATAACCAGGCACCAGGAACTTCCCGATAAAGAGGCGCCTCTTAATGATGGAATATTTCTAATCCAAAGTGCAGGAGAAATGTTCAATATTTCGCAGGGGAATATGATTCAGAAAGAACATGTTGAGTCATTGGAGCATAAACTCCAAATTGTGAATGAATTAGAATCTTCAGAATTAAAGGATTACTATAAATCGGTATTAAAAGATCAGACGATCTCTGAAAAAGGGGGCGCAGGATTGGGTTTGATTGAAATAGCAAGAAAATCAGGGAATAAAATTGACTATAAATTTAAAGGTCTGAATGATCAGTTTTCATTTTTCTTTATGGATACCCTCATAAGTGATCCTACTGCTCCTAAACCCGAAGTGCCGGTGTCCTTCTACGGAATTGATATTACGGAGAAACTCATGTCGAAACTGGGAGAGAATCATATAAACCTGGTGTATTGTAGCCAGTTTTCTGATCAGGGAGCTTTTGATATGCTGGATATCATTGAGAATCTGAAACTAAGTAAGAACCAGTCATCGGTTGTAAGAAAAAGGATATATACAGTGCTTGTTGAAATGTTACAAAATATTTCACAACATGGGACGGAAATGGATGGAAAGACTGGAATTCTGATGATGGGATCGGATGGAAAAACAAATAAGATCATTACAGGAAATATGATTAAACAAGAAGAGGAAGAAGTCCTGGTCCAACATATTGATCATTTAAATTCCCTGGATAATGAAGGACTGGAAAATTTTTTTATTGAAAGGCTAACTAATGAGGACCTTTCCAATACTCTGAAAAATGGCATGGGGCTTATTGATATGCGGATAAAAAGTGAAAATCAGCTTGTTTATGATATGGTATCACTTGAGAGTGGTTTTTCATTTTTCTCATTACAGGTTAGCATAAACGAATAGGTCTAAAATTTTTGTTTTTGCATTTTTTTTCTTTTCTTGGAAAGTAATATGAATGAATTCTCTTACATTTTTGTTACTTCCAAAGAACATTTTCAGTTCGTAATCCAACATATTATTTTAAGCTTAATTATAAATTAAAGACTTTAATTATGTATCAATTAGAGATCATTATAACAATTGCTATCATTCTTTCTTTTTTCATAATTCCAGGCTTTGTTATTCATGCGGAATATATGTATAAGGCTGCAAAGAAAATCGGAGCGGTATTAATTTGTTATATAATAGGTGTAATAATCGGGAACAGTGGATTATTCCCTTCAGTTTCTATAGAATATAACGAAATATTGAAAGAGCTGGGTGCACCCTTTATTCCATTAGACAGTATAAAGGAGATGTTTGAATCTGGAGAGATTCTCCGTAGCGATGTTACCAGGAATACCATTTCTTTTATCCAGGATAAGGTTACGGCAATTACTGTTTTGTTGGCCCTTCCACTTATCCTGTTTTCTATGGATGTTAAAAAATGGTTTAGTCAGGCAGGTCATGCCATGACCTCCCTGGCAATTGGTCTTTTTACTGTTCTCCTGATGATCTTTGTTGGTTACTGGATTTTCAAAGGGAGCATTGAGGATATTGGTAATATTGCCGGATTACTGGTTGGAGTCTATACAGGAGGAACACCCAATATGGCTGCAATAAAGACTGCCCTCGGTATTTCCAATGAAATATATATTATGACCCACACCTACGAAATGCTTATTGGGGCGATCTACCTGGTTTTTATTTTTTCCATAGGACAAAAAGTATTTCTTTGGTTCCTTCCAGCCTATAAATCCACTGAAACAGGTAGTATAGAAGTTAAAGAAATGGATATTCAGAATGAATTTGAATCCTATGAAGGGATATTTAAAAAATCAACTATTCTGCCACTACTGGGGGCTTTTGGAATATCCGTTTTCATTTTGGGTTTTAGTTTTGTTGTTGGAGGTTTTTTCCCTGAAGAATACAATACTACGGCAATAGTACTTCTGGTAACATCCCTTGGAATTGCCTTTTCTTTTGTCCCCAGGATCAAGAAGATAAAAAAGACTTTTCAACTTGGAATGTATATTATCCTCATTTTTTGTCTATCTGTTGCCTCAATGGCTGACATCAAAAAATTGGCAGACATTTCATTACCCCTGTTTTATTATGTAGGTCTTGCCATGTTTGGTTCACATATACTTCACGCTTTCATTGCAAAGTTCTTTAAGATTGATGCAGATACTGTAATTATCTCGGGGAGTGCCCTTATTTGTTCACCCCCTTTTGTCCCGGTAGTTGCTGCCGCTTTAAAAAATCGTGAAATAATTATGACAGGACTGGCTGTAGGAATTGCGGGCTATGCGGTAGGGAATTTCTTGGGAGTGCTTGTTGCAGGAATTCTAAACGCTGGTTTGTGACAGATGCTTTCCCTTTGAAACTCTTTGTCTGACAAATAGATACTTTTATAATATCTATTTCATTCTTCCTCAAAAAGAATAGCTTTTTGTTAACGGGATGCATAAAAAAATTCTATATTTGTGGCCCTAACAACGAATTTAATCTTAACTTATTTAAAATGAAAAAAGTAAAATTTCTGGCTGCATTGCTATTTGTTTTTGCACCTGCCATTTCTTTTGCCAGTGAAGCCGATCTTGTTATTCCTGATGGTGTAAAAGATCAGAACTTATTGTATTGGGGCTTCCTTGTGACCTTTGCAGGCTTTATGTTTGGTTTGTACCAATTTATGAGAGTGAAGAAAATAAGGGCTCATCAATCTATGCTTGATGTGGCACATGTTATTTTTGAAACGGCAAAAACTTACCTGATTCAGCAGGGTAAATTCTTAATCATTTTATTTCTTTTTGTTGGAACTGCCGTAGCGTTTTATTTTGGATATCTGTCTGATGCTCATTTTGGAATTGGTGGAGTATCAATGATTTTGGGGTGGACGGTTATTGGAATTCTTGGTTAT
>JAYEGO010000680.1:0-6898 GCA_034659155.1 Bacteroidota bacterium
CTTTTCAAAATGAATTCTTCTCTATTATAAACTTTGCCGTGTGCATTTATTCCTGCAATAATCCCCTGCGCCCCTGCCTCTTCATATCCGGTAGTTCCATTTACCTGTCCTGCAAAAAACAAATTCCTTATTAATTTTGTTTCCATTGTGTGATATAGCTGTGTAGGATCAAAATAATCATACTCTATTGCATATCCCGGTCGGAATATTTTTGCATTTTCAAAACCCTTTATTTTCCTCAAGCCTTCATATTGCACCTTCCATGGAAGAGAAGATGCAAATCCATTCAAATAATATTCTACTCCATTTAAACCTTCGGGTTCAAGAAACAGCTGATGTTTGTCTTTGCCTGCAAAAGTTATGATTTTGTCCTCTATGCTTGGACAGTATCTTGGTCCAATGCTTGAAATAGTTCCATCATATAGTGGAGAATCCTTTATTCCGGATTCTAATGTTGAGTGAACATCTTCGTCTGTATGAGCTATGTAGCAACTCAGCTGTTCGCTCATATTCTTATCATAATTCATATATGAAAAGTACCCTCCACCCTCATCACCTTTTTGTTCAGAAAGTTTAGAAAAATCAACAGACCGTCCATCTATCCTGGCAGGGGTACCGGTTTTCATCCGGCCCATATTAAACCCAATTCTCTCGAGTGAATCTGATAATCCTGTTGATGGCGGCTCAGCCAGTCTTCCTCCAGCATCTTTTTTTTGACCAATATGTATTAATCCGTTCAGAAAAGTTCCACTTGTAAGAATAACAGTTTTAGCATTTATCTCAACCCCCATCTTTGTTCTTATTCCTTTTACTACATCTTTCTCTATTAGAATTTCCTCAACAATATCCTGCCAAAAATCCAGTTTCTTTATCCCTTCTAATACCTTTCTCCATTCCTCAGAAAATTTCATTCTGTCACATTGAGCCCTTGGGCTCCACATTGCAGGACCTTTTGATCTGTTTAACATTCTAAATTGAATCATAGCTGCGTCTGTTACAAGTCCAGAATATCCCCCCAACGCATCTATCTCCCTGACTATCTGCCCCTTAGCTATTCCGCCAATTGCCGGATTGCATGACATGTTTGCAATTTTTGTCATATCCATTGTTACCAGCATTACGCTTGACCCCAAACTCGCCGCTGCTGCAGCTGCCTCACTGCCTGCATGACCAGCACCAATAACCAATACATCGTAACTTTGCATTTCTTAATTTTTTACAAAGATACAATAAGCTTATTTTCTAATAAAATGATTATTTCAGGTCTTGACTAACAATTTGACCCAGGTAGTAGTTTTCTTTTTCCCGAATTCGCAATATTTCTCTTTTCCTTTTGTCGTTATATCCCAATAAATGAAGTATTCCGTGTATAATTATTCTGTTAACTTCATTACTTTTATCCACACCATAGCTTGCAGCATTTTCCACAATTCGGTCATAACTAATAAATATATCCCCAGAAATTTTATTTTCAATATTATAATTAAAAGTTATAACATCGGTATAGTAATCGTGTTTTAAATACTTGCTATTAATTTCTTTTAGCTCATCATCACCCATAAATATGATATTAATCTCACCCGGCACTTTATTTTCCTCCATAATAACCGCTTTAAGCCAATCTTTTGTAGGCTTAACATTTCCGCGCTTATAATGCTTATGTTCTGAATGTATGTGTATGGGCACCTCAGACAATATTGAAAATTAATTCTACTCCGGCACCATTGTCCAGAAAATTAACCTCATCGGAAAGGTGATTCATTAGGAATACTCCCCGGCCATGAATATTTTCTATATTCTCAGGGGCAGTTGGGTCTGGTATATGGTCGTAATCAAATCCAGCACCTTCGTCCTTAATAAGAATTCTTAGCTTTTCATTATTGTTTTCTACTCCTATTGCCACAATTTTGTTAGGATTTGATTTATTCCCATGAACTATGCTGTTGTTCACCGCTTCAATAGAAGCAATAAGCACTTTTCCATACATATCAGATTCCAGCGAGTACTGTACAGAAATTTCATCTATAAGCTTTTCAACTTCGCGTAAATTCTCTGGAATAGAATTAATTTTAATCTCCCGTTCCATATTTTGGATAAACATAATGCTTCAAAATTCAAACACTTATATCTTATACTCTAAAAACCTTAAAAAGTTACATCTATTATCAACATTTTTATTTGCTTAACCACAACTCCGGATTTTTGTTTTCCCTTTCATTGTAAATTCGGAAATGCATGGTAGTATTATCGCCTCCGGAGTTGTCTGTGTATACTGTGCCTATTTCCTGCAATGTGTCTACACCTTCCCCAACTTTAATGGTAATATTAATAAGATTCCGGTAAACAGTTAAAAAGCTTCCGTGCCGGATAATAACAGTTTGATTTGCTCCTGGTATTGCAATAATCTTCATTACTTCTCCATTAAACACACTCCTAACCTTGCTTCCGCTCGTTGTAGTAATGTCAATTCCTTCATTATCAATTTTTACATGTTTCATAACGGGGTGTGCGTGCACACCATATTGACCAGTAACGACACCCGTTTTTGTAGGCCATGGTAGTTTCCCTTTATTCTTAGCAAATTCTTCCGAAATTAATTTTTCACCTGGTGTAAGCTTATATATGCTTTTAGCTTTTCTAGCCTCTTCATCAAGTATACGAGCAATTTCAACATCAAGTTTTCTTGCAATTTCCTCGTTCCGTTTAATATCCCTTCTCAGCTCTTTTTCACGTCTTTGCAGTTTTCCATAATACCCCCTTTGTTTTCCTATGTCCCTGTCCAGATTATTATTCTCTTCCTGTAGCTCGGCTAAAATATTTTGTTTTTGTTCCCTCTGAAATATCAGTTCATCACTTTTTAGGTTTAGCAGGCTTTGTATCTGAACAATCAAGTGAACTTGTTTCTTCCTGTATTGTGCATATTGTCTAAGATATAATGTTCTTTTATATACCTGGTTAAGGTTTTGTGATGAAAACAAATAGATCAGTTCAAAATATGGAGGGCGTCTATTATAAACAGATTGTAAAAGTCTTCCGTATTCCAGCTTTATTTTCTCAATGTCTTCGGCAAGCGAACTAATTACCACCTCATTATCCATGATTCTTTTTGAAAGCTCATCAAGCTCCACTTCAAGATTTTCAATAAGGTTTTTACGATTTTTTACTTGTTTGTTTAATAGCTTTATTCTATTCAGAGAAAGGTTTTGATTTCTTGAGATTTCCCTTAATATTTTATTTGTCTTCGTAATCTCTGTCCTGGCATTTTGTTTCTTTACCTCCAGATCTGCACGGTTTTGGGCATAGCTAAATCCAATATTCAATAATACAACAAATAGTAAACTAATATATTTTATGTTTCGTTCTCTCATAAATCTATTAATCGCTCAACCTTTTTGTATGAAGCACTTATTTTTATTTTTATCGGAAAAGATTCATTGACCTCCCATTTATCATAATATAATAAAAGCTTATGATTTTTATCGTTGGCACTAAACCAGGCATTTATCTTTGATGGCAATATATAACAATCTTTTTCAGTATACCCGGAATATCTTATTTGAAGCTTTATTTCATCTTGTGGAATCTCTAATTTTCTTTCTGCTAAATATCCGGTATTATTATCAAAACAAAATGATTCTGCTGCATTATTTTTACTCATCCCGGGTACATAACAATACGCGGAATCAACAGTATGCCATTTTGCCTGCTTGCTACTTCCCGCCCACAAATTCTCTCCTGTTCCCATTAATAAAATTGTCTCCAGAAAATCTAAGTCATAAATAAATCCATATTTATATTTATACTCCTTAATAGATCCTGAATACCATGTTTTATGAAATCTGTTTAATACTGTTATGCTGTCTTTTTCAAAATACAATCGAATAGCTTCTATACCAAAATCTGTAGCGATACTAACAACTATAATGCTGTCTTTGATTATCCTTATATTCGAATTGAATTTATAATCTTCCTCATCTAAAGTATAAACACCTTTGATCTTTTTTATCCAAATTGTTTCTATTCTCTCTTCATTTATTTTGTTTATCGTGATTATTTTTTCAGGATTCACATAATTATTCTCCGTCTTGCTTACCAGGCCCTTCACCTTACATCCGGGCATTGCAAAAACAAGTATCGCTAAAATAATAATGCATAAAGAAAATGACATACTTAATATCCTATTTTTCTTTGTTGACATTATTAATCTTTTTCATAAGTTCTTGTTTATCTCCTCCAGCTTCCATTGCCTTTTTCCAATATTCCACAGCAATATCAAATCTCCTAAGTTTCTCGTTAACATCCCCATAATGTTTTAACACTTCTTCGCTTGGATTAGTTTCATTTTCAATAGCTTTTCTTAGATACTTTTCTGCATAACTATATTTTTTCATACTAAATAAAACCCAGCCATATGTATCTAAATAAGTTCCATTTGTGGGCTCTGATTCAATACATATTTTGCTCATTTCAAGAGCCTTTTTGAGATTTTCACCTCTCAATGAAAGGTAATAACTATAATTATTCAGAACTATCAGGTTGCCGGGATCAATCCTTAAAGCATCTTCAAAAGACTGATTTGAATTCTCAAACTGCCCGTTATTTTTATAAGCCTCTCCTAATAATGAATAAAACTGCACTAAAAGAGCGTTATTATCTTCTACAAAACCCAGCCCCTTAAGTAAAACATTAATAGTCGCCTTGTTATTTCCTTTTTCTGTACATGCCAGGCCATTAAAAAAATATAATATTGGTGCTTCAGTAAACAACTTCAATGCATTACTGCTATACACATAAAGATCTTCCGTTTCTTCCAATATATTAAGCAGGAACAATAACTGTTCCCACACAAGATAGTTTCTATTATCAAAATCAATATATTCCTTAAAATATTTTGCTGCAAGTTTGTATTCTCCTGTTTTTACGTAAAAATCACCAAGCAATGCTAATATTCTTATGTCTTCTGCATATTGTTTCTGCAAAACAATTAGACTGGTATCAAGTTTGTTTTTAATATTTGGGAACAGTTCCTCATCTGAAATTAGTGAGACAACCAGATTAAATTTTATCTCCATCCCGCTATTATCTCCTAAAATAACCGAATCAACAACTCTCATCATATTATCGTATTCTTTATTCACCATGTGAAACCTTATAATACTCATATTCACTTGATCCTTATCCGGAAAATTATTTAACAGCTCATCATACTTTCTTATTGCTTTATCCTTTTCGCCCTGTTCATATAATAATTCCGCTGATAAAATTTGATAACTCAAATTTTCAGGGGCTACTTCCAAAACCCTATACAGCTCATTTTCTGCTCTTTTATGTTCTCCCGATTGCCTATAAATATCTACCCTTGCAATAGAAAGCGATTCCTGAAACCCTACGCTTTTTTCAAGTTTATCATATACATTAATTGCCTTATCATAAAGTCTCTCTTCTGAATACATGTTTCCAAGCTGAAACATTAAATCAAGTTTTTCGGGGTGTTTTGCTGTGATACTTTCATAAACAAGTATGCTGCTATCATAAACTTCTAAAGTACTATACAAGCCTGCCAACTGTAATTTATACCATAAATTGTCATCATCCGTCAAAGCAGCCATTCTAGCATATTTCAAGGCTAAAGGATAATCTCTGGCATACACATAAATGGAGCTTAACTCAAACATTGCAGCATCACTAGATGGATTAATATCCAGGCATTGTTTGAAATATATTATTGCCTGACCATAATTTCCTATTACTTTTTGCTTAATGGCTTCACTTAAGAGATAATTGTAGTTTTTAAAGTCATTTCCCTTAAGTTCATTTTTAGTAATTTCAGAATTGCTTGTTGTTTTTGTGGTCTGGCAAGAAACAATTGTAATGCTTGCCAATATTAAAAAAATCCCACAATAATGCAGGTTTTTAGTTTTTGTCATTTTATCAAATATTAATATATAACGGATGGCAATATGCGGAGGCCGGGGATTCGAAGCTCCAACTTGTCAAACCGTTACAATTTTGAGTAAATGCACAAAAGCTTAAATTACCCACATCCCCCGGCTTACGTATATTGCGTGTTGGCTGCTGGCTGTTATTGTTCATTGTAATAATATACTCCATCAGATGATGCTATTAAAAATGTCCCATCACTTTTCAAATGATAGGTATATATGGGATTTTCAAATCCTAAATCAATTCTGTCCCAATTCTGACTGCTATAAATTCCCGGTTCAGGACTTCCATTTACAGTGAAATAAACAATATCATCAATTATTTTTATATCCTCTACATGTTGGGTTGAATGATTCATTTCATAAAAACTATGCATCGTGCCTTGGTAGGTTTCGGATGACACAATTGAAATTGTTGCATAACCTGCTCCAATATATAAAGTTCCATCTTTATCAATGATAAAATCTTCAACTTCGTGATTTGTATATTTATAATCCAAATCAATCCTGTCCCAATTATCACCATTATCAGTTGAATGCCAAAAATTATCCCATTTATCAAAAAGATAGAGCGAACCATTTGGATGGCGGTTAATAAAAACATATCTGTCACTAGAACCACCATCAATTAGAAGCTTTCTCCAAAATTTACCATTATCTGTAGACCTGTACAAACCACCAAAATGAAATGAAATAAAAAGGCATGTATCTTCTACTAAAAAAGTCATTGGGTCTCTATTGTCTAATATTCCATTATTTATCCGATTCCAAGAGACATAATCTTCCGTATAAAAAATGCCATCATTTTCAGTTGCTATATACATCCAATCCTTACTATTAAACTGAATATCGTATATGTCACTATGCATTGATAATGGTGGCATATTCTCATATTCTTGCCAACTTATACCTCCGTCATTTGTTGTGTAAATCATATCATAGTTTGCAAGGTATAT
>JAYEGO010000681.1:0-1563 GCA_034659155.1 Bacteroidota bacterium
TGGCAAACGAAGATGGAACCATAACTATAAGATTTAATTGTGCAGTAGCAGAGAACAATATAGAAACAGTTGATACTTTTACTGTCCTACTTAGATTGTATGCTCCTTTGGATGTAAATGAAATGGGACAATATCTCAAAAATGGTCAAGAAAAATATATTGTAATTGAAAATTAAAATAATGAATTATGAAAAAGCTATTAGTAGTATTTGCAATGATGGTCACCATAGCATCTTATGCACAGCAAACAGTTTACAATCATAGAGTAAACCAAAATTTAGAGAATACAGTTGAGAATTACATCAAAGAGTTCCCCAATCAGGAACAGGTAAAGATGATGAACACCTGGTTAGAAAAAAATAAGAAGGGAACTTTCCAGTTTACAGGACTAGTCGATCCTACCGATGCAACTGTAGTAACACCACAAGCAACGGTTTCTTATGGTTACAACTGGTTTAGTTTATCTGACGGATATGCCATTATTAATACTCCAAAGTATGACAAATATTTCTCAGTATCGATATTTGATATGTATCACAACATCCCATCTGTTATAGTTTCACCTGATAAACCGATTTTGCTGATCAGACCTAATCAAGAGATGCCAGAAGGAAACTTCACTATTGTATATATGGAAACAGATCAGGGATTAGCATTTACTCGCATGGTGATAGTTGATAATGAAAATGAAGTAGATGAATTATCGAAAGAAATCACAATGGAAGGTGGTAAAGGTGACATGACTAGATATGTTGAGAGGTTTAGTGCTCACGTTGAAAAGAAAGCTCATGCAGTTATTGATGCAACTTTTCCAATACTATCGAAAGACGCTGGAGAGTTATTTGGATATAAATCGGGTGATGTTGGTGCTATAGGCTTAGCAGTAGGTGTTAAATACGGACAGCTTGGTACACCATCTCAATTAGCAACTTATGATTTGTTTCTTGCTGACTCTGACGGAAAACCTTTAGATGGTAATTCAACTTATGAGATTACAGTTCCAGCCAATACATTTAGAGAGAGTGGATATATGTCGGTAACCCTTTATGGAGTAGATAATAAATTGCTTATCCCTAATGAAAAAGGGGTATATGACCAAACATCATATTCTGCCAAACCTAACGAAGACAGCACCTATACAATTACTGTGAGCCCCAAAGGCGATGGTAAAAATGGAATCCCCACTGGAAAGAACTTTTACGGAGTATTGCGGGTGTATGAACCAATAGGAGATGCAAAAGTGATAATAAAGAAGATAAAATAACTAAGTATTGATGAAAATTAAAAATATGAAAACGAGATTCTTAATTGCAATAGCAATAACAGCCCTTTTTATTTCAAGCTGTGGCAATAACAATTCAAAAAAAGAAACTGATAAAAGTACAGCAGACACGACAGTGAGTTTTAATGTTAACAACCCAGACGAATGGCCTGTAAAATTTTCAGATTTTGGATTTACTCCAAAGACATATGCACAAGCCGAATCATATTCCTTTATGGAAGATTTTATTGGAAGAAGTGGTATAAATAATTTTTTCCATTTTAAGACATTGGCAAAAATGG
>JAYEGO010000682.1:0-6872 GCA_034659155.1 Bacteroidota bacterium
ATTTATCCGATTCCAAGAGACATAATCTTCCGTATAAAAAATGCCATCATTTTCAGTTGCTATATACATCCAATCCTTACTATTAAACTGAATATCGTATATGTCACTATGCATTGATAATGGTGGGATATTCTCATATTCTTGCCAACTTATACCTCCGTCATTTGTTGTGTAAATCATATCATAGTTTGCAAGGTATATAGTTCCGTTGTGCTCCCTGAAAACTGTTTCAAATGGGCCTGTATATTCAATACCACAGGATTTACCCCAACCAATGGGCAAAGAAGCAGTTGCAGAGAATGTTACAGAGTCAATTTTATTGGAGATTGAATCGTTAAGATATGCTGCTAATTCATTATAATCACTCTTGCAACCAATAGTCCAGTTAATATAAGCTAAGCCTAATGTATCTGTTAGTACCCAAACAGGTGAAATGTCGCCACTACCAGCCTTAAGTTCAAAGCTTACAGGCGCTTTCGAAACAGGGTTTCCTTCATTATCTGTTACTTTCACTACCAAACTATCTTGTAATAGACTATTATAAACGCCAGTTTGTTCATTACCGTGAACGATTTCAAGACTTAATTCTAAATTTGCCTTATTATCTGGTTCGGGATTACTATTTTCCTTCTCACAACCCATAATTGCAAGTAAAAGAACAATAGTAAAAATAAATACTTTCTTCATGTTACTCAAGAATAAAATTTATAACACTCGAAGCTTTCTTATAGCTGGTATAGACATACTTTTCTTTTTCATAATCATAATACCCGTATTTTTCATTCGGATTAATGAAGTATATTACTAAATAAACCTTATCGCCCAATGAATATGGTGTTTCACTTAAATAAATGCTTTGAGAAAACTGAGTTGTAGGAATACAACAAAAGCTATACCTGTAGGAAGCATAGTCGTAATTCAAATTTGAAACATTAGAACTATCATTAAAAAACGCCTGAACAGTGTATTGGCTTGTTTCTGTTATTTTACCGGAAATATTAATCACATTATCATTAAAAGAAATGTCAAGGCTTTGAATCTCAATTTTCGGTTGCTCATACAGTGTTGTTTCATAAAGCATAGCAGGAATATTTCCTCCAATGAACTGAAAGCTAAATCTTTTATATGAACCATAACCAGTTTTATTATATATTATATTGTATGTACCGGCAGGCACATTTGATAATTCAAACCTTCCATTTTCATTTGTATTTGCTGAACTGGTAAGCCCTTCAATTGATACATTAGCGCCACTTTTATCTTCAACCTCATTTCCGGTTTCATCTACAAGGTTAACAAATCCAACAATATTCCCCTTAAGAAATATATTCTCATCGTTTTTATCACATCCAATAAGAAATAAAAGGATGTTTGATATAATTATAATTTTAAATATTTTCATTTTAGCATATTTTATTGATTAATCTAACCACCACGGTGCTTCAACTTCAGGAATAGTAATAGTTGCTACCTCTGATGGTTTATTGCTATTTATTGAAGTATAGATTTTATTACCAGTATTTATGTCTGTGTAATTCTGATATGTTTCTGATGTAGGATACATAATCAAATATAATTCCGAACCTATCGGGAATTTTAGTGTATCTATTCGGATATAAAATGATATGTCTTCATCACCGGAAAACCTATATGCAATATCAGTTGAAATATATTTTTTGTAAGAAATATCAGGCTCATTACTCAAATAGTACCTGCAGTATGAAGATAAGTTTTCTTTTTGGTTCGAGATTTTTGCATTTACCATAAATTCAACGGTGTATTGCCTTTCAAGGTCAGTAATTTTCAAACTATCAATTTGAAAGTTTGATTGACTATATAATGCAGTTTGATAAATAGTTGATGGTTTGTTTCCTCCGACAAATTGATAGCTAATAATTTTATGCTGACAATAACCTTCCTTATTAAAAACGATATTGTATATCCCACTTTTTAAATTATCAATTTTAAATTGTCCATCTTCATCTGTTGATGCTTTTATCTGAGGATTGCTTCCTTCAACAATTACTTCAACTCCACCACTGTCTGATAATTTAGTTCTATCACTATCATAAAGAGTTACATACCCTATTAATTGCCCGGATAATACTTCATACTCAGTTTCTTTTTCACATGCAACATTTAGTAGTAATATGAAAAAGGTAAAGACTAAAATCTTGTTATTTCTTTTAAATATTTTCATTGTAATTTGTTTTTTTTAACCACTAATTAAGGGATTGTAATACTTGCAATATTTGACCTTGTTCCCAAGCTTGAATATTTATACTGATTGGATAAAATATCATAATAACCGTATTCAAAACCATAGCAACCATAGGCTATAACATATATTTTACTTCCGGAAGGAAAAAGATTCATATCAATATATATGCGGGATTCCATTTGTGAACCACTATCTCCGTTAAAACTAACAGAGCTGGTTTGTAAATAATTATTGTCAGATGGATTGTTTGAATTATTAATAAAATATCTTATTGCAGGAGTCCAAAAGCTCCATTGGTCAATTATATAATTATGATTAACAATACCTTTTAGATATACTTCGGTACTGTTTACGATTTCTAAAGATAAGTTTTCAATTGTTGTACTAGATTTTTCTATTATTGAACCATTGAAATAAAGAGGCTCATTGCCTCCAACAATCTGAATTCCTTGCCTCTGATATTCGCCATAACCCTCCTTTGATATAATCAGATTATAGGTCCCGGAAGGAATATCTTTTATCTCATATATGCCACTAGTATCAGTAATGATAGATATTAATGGTTCACTTCCTTTTAGTTTTATCACTATATTTTCATTATCACTATTCTGATAACCAAATTCATCCAAAGTATAAATTTTTCCTTTTAATGTTCCTTTTAAATCAAGTTGCTTTATTTCTGATTTTTCACAACCCGAAAACAAGAGCAAAAACAGAATTAGTTCTGTAAAGATTTTTTTCATAGTTATTGTTTTATTATTTTTTGTATTAAGATTTTATTATTTGTATACAATTTAACTAAATAAATTCCTGACTGTAAGCCATTCAGATAATGTTTTTCTCTTTTGCAGGATTTTTCTTTCAGCTTGCAGCCAACTAATAAATATGTTTTTTTGCACCCGTCTGTCCAAAATTCCCTCCTCCCCTAATAGACTGTTCCAGCACCTCAACTTCTTCCCGTACAATTATTTCAGTTTTTCATTCGCCTCAAATTCTGTTAGTTTGTTCCTTATTTCAAAATAATAAATTGCAACAAAAAATAAAATAAGTATGCTGTTTCCAATAATTAATTCACTAAAAAGTGAAGAAAAATTAAGTTGTGATACTATCAAATAAATAATAAACGTAAGAACAATATAAATTGATATTTTTTTCAAATCATAGGAAACTTTATAAATCTTTCTTCCCCATAAATAAGATATAAATATCATTACTAAATAAGATATAAAATGTGCCCAGGCCGATGCGGTATAACCATATACAGGAACAAAAACAATATTTATAACAATTGTTAATGTGGCACCAATAATAGTGATTACTGCTCCATATCTCGTAAGATCATTAAGCTTATACCAAATTGATAGATTTACAAATATTCCATAAAAAACAAATGCTGCTAATATAATTGGTACAACATTCAGTCCAATCCAGTACTGTTCAGGCACCAAATGTTTGAAAACATTTATGTTGAAATTAATAAACAAGAATATAAGCAGGCAAAACAGAACAAAATAATTCATAACCCTGGCATAAAGATGGCGTGCATTTTTGTCCTTTGCTCTTGTAAAAAAGAATGGTTCTGCTGCATATCTAAACATTTGGATAAACAGGCCCATAAGTACTGCAATTTTAAAATTAGCACCATATATTCCAAGTTGATCCAGCGCTATTTCCCTGTTTGGTAAAAGAAACTTCAGGGAGGCCTTATCAAATGTTTCAATTACCACTCCCGCCATGCCAGCAATTAGCAGGGGCAAAGCATATCTCAATATTTTCTTTAGAATCGTTTTTGAAAAAACATATCTGGTTTTTAAAATCTGCGGTAATAACAATATCAAGGTCACTAAACTTCCACACAGGTTTGCAATAAAAACATATCCAACTCCAATTTCATTTGAATAAATTTTCTCCAGTACTGAATGATTGTTTTTATCAATGTGTTTTGGTATAAAATACAGAAATGCAAGTGCAACAGTCACTATGACTAAAACATTTATTATTTTAATCATTGCAAATTTATAAATTCTGTTCTCTATTCTAAGCCTGGCAAAAGGAAGGGCAGAAAAGGCATCAATTCCAACAATTAATGAAAACATTATTATATAGTCCCTGTTCCCTGAATATTGCAAAAAATCTGCTATGCTATCAGAAAACAAGATAGACAGTAAAATAAAACCTAGAGATGTGGCTAGCAGGCTGATTAAAGATGAAAAATATACTTTTTCTTTATTATATTCCCCCAGTGCGGTAAACCTGAAAAATGCTGTTTCCATTCCGTATGTCAACAGTATAAGCAAAATTGCCATGTAGGCATATATTTCTGTAACTACTCCATACTCCCCAAGACTAAAAATTCTTGAGTAAAATGGAGTTAATAGTGCATAGTTCAGAACCCTGGGCACTATGGTGCCCATGCCATAAACCACAGTTTGGCCTGCAAGTTGCTTAATCGAATTCACCTTTTTTCTTTTTCAGATAACAGCCTTGTTCTGATCTAATATTTACTTTTTGTGTCAATGTGTATTGTTGCCAAAATATTCATTTTCTCTTTAATTTCTTTAAATAGCGTTTGCGTGATTCTATTTGCCTCCCTCAGTCTCATTTCGGGTGGCAAAACTATGTGAAATGTCATTTCATTATGAAAACCATAGTTATGAATGTGAAAATGATGGAGTCTCAGGTTTCCAGAATGGATTTTCCCGGCAATTTCTTTGATTTCCACAACCTGTTCCGGCCTTGGATCCTGGCCAAGTAGAGTAGTAATTGCCTTAATTATAATGACATATGCTGAATAAAAAATAATCAGGGCAACAAATATTCCAAGCAATCCGTCTATCCACCAAACATATTTTTGCACCGCAATTCCAATTAAAATAATTCCTGAAGAAAAGGCATCTGACCGGTGGTGCCATCCGTCTGCTTTAATGCTTTCAATTCCGGTTATTCTACCAACTCTTAATGCATATTGAGCAAGGGCCTCTTTAGTTAAAAGTGATACTACTGTAACCACTATTGCAATTATTCCGAAATTTGCGCTTTCAGTATTTTTCAATTTTTCAAGAGATCCGCTAATAAAATGGACACCAACAAGTATTAATAAAATTCCTATAACAATAGAAACTAATATTTCTATCCTTCCGTGACCAAATGGATGCTCTTTATCTGGGGGCTTTGAGGCCCATTTTAATCCAATAATTATAAGAATCGAGGAAATGGTGTCACTCAGTGTATGCCAGGCATCTGCAATAAGAGCAATTGAACCGGATACTATACCTGCCCATAGTTTTATACCAAATAATATAACATTGGCTAAGCCTGAAATCCATCCTTCCCTAACTCCACTTAAATATTTTTCTCTATGATTATCCATTCTTTTCTATAGTGGCTATTATTCTGCAATTTTAATGAAATTTGCCTGTTTTATCATATTTAAATTACACTTGAGTTTTAAATTAAGTGAAATATTGCCTAAATAAATCTATTTTTGTCGCAATATGCAAGAAAGATATCAAACATGGGAACAACTATTAACGGGCCTGAATAAAATTTATGATATTCCGAAGAATCTGATGTCTGTTTTATTTATTATAGGCCTTCAGGAAGTGGGTTCCGGATTTAAGAAATATTCCCAGGCAGAAAAAACAGAAATTATCAAAACAGCTCAAATTAAACTATTAAGTCGCGAAAAATACTATTTAAATATTTCCGCAGATAATACTAATTTACCGATCTGGGCAGAAAATCCTGAAAAACAATTGCCTGCAGGAAAAGAACTGGAAAAATTACTTCAATCATTGTCACTTAATCACTTTAATGAATACTAAATTTTAGAATTAATAATTATGTATAAGAAAGGCTTTACATTATTAGCATTTGTATTTCTACTGGTCTTTGTTTCTTGTCTCCCAAAAACAGATCCTGAAAATAAAGAGTTCCTGGTACTGATAGAAACAAGTGAAGGCCCAATAAAAATTAAACTTTACCAGGAAACACCACAACACAGGGATAATTTTATAAAACTGGTTCGTGAATCTTATTATAATGGTACATTGTTTCATCGTGTAATTAATGAATTTATGATCCAGGGCGGAGATCCAGATTCAAGATTGTCTAAGCCCGGAGAAGTTCTTGGAAATGGAGGTCCTGGATATACGGTTCCTGCAGAATTCCAGCCTAAGTTATTTCATAAAAAAGGAGCCCTTGCTGCTGCAAGGGAAAGAGATAAGGTGAATCCGCAAAGAAGATCCTCGGGTTCACAATTTTATTTAGTGCAAGGAAAAGTATTTACAGATGATGGGCTGGACAAAATGGAGCTGCGTATTAATGATATGTTAAAACAGGCTGCCTTTTTCAGGTTTATTGAAGAAGAAAAGGTCATTGCCCTGGGTAAAGGACAAGAAGTAGACATGGCTAAAATTCAGGAAGCGGCTTCACTCAGGGCAGAAGTGGAGTTTATTAATATGCAGCCCTACAAAATACCACTGGAGCAGCGAGAGGTATACAAAACCCTTGGAGGAACACCACATCTTGATCAAAACTATACTGTTTTTGGAGAAATTGTTGAGGGCTTAGGTGTACTGGACAAAATTTCAGCTACAGAAGTAGATGACAAGAATCGCCCGGTAAAAGATATAAAAATTGTGTCGATGGA
>JAYEGO010000683.1:0-1560 GCA_034659155.1 Bacteroidota bacterium
ACCAACAGAATAACATCCCACAAATCTTGGTCAATATGAAAAAAATCTTCTTTTTCTGGTTCGGGCTCTATTGCCGCAATTTTCGCAAGCCAATGCGCTGCTTTTGGTCCGTGCTCTGGATCAGTTCTATCCTCCCATGGATCGCCGCCTTTTCCAATGTCATGTAAAATAAACCCAGCAATCATCTTGTCTTTAAGTAATTGATCTTCAATTCCATAAAGTCTGAAAAGGTTCAATATTACACGAATTCCTTTCCGTGTGTGAACAACTAATCCGCCTTTTACATTATTCTCTGGCGGATGATGTTTTCCAGTAGAACTGGCAGGCGCAATCCAGAATTCTCTTGGCGCTTGAGATAACGCCCCTTCAACAAAATCTCTAATCTTTTTTGATTTTATCAAATCCACGATATCTCCAAAATTTTCTTCTATTAATTCCTTTCTAATCTCGCCTAAAGTTTTTCCAACTGCTTCTCCTGACCCCATTGGTCTGGCTATATTTACATCGCTTACCCTTCTACCTATTCTTTTTCCAGCCACTTTTATCACTTTTTTCTATTTCTATATTTTAATGTCAATGTCCTATTATCAGATTATAAAAAAATTCATTGAAAGTCAACTGAATTAGATGCTTTTGACACTTTTAATGAAATTTTAGCGAGATTAGCGAATACAAGGTTGGCGGGGTTAAACCCCGCCAACCCGCTACCCCACCAATCTTGCTAAAAAATTTTAATTTATTTCTTGTTCAATGCTTTTTTTATGTTTTTTACACTTTGGGGGTTTGACAGGGTTGAGAGGTCGCCTAACGGCTCGTGAGTGAATAATTTTTTTAGGATTCTGCGCATTATTTTTCCAGACCTTGTTTTGGGCAAATCATTGACTAAATAAATTTGTTTTGGTTTGGCAATAGGTCCGATGTCTTTGCGAAGTTTAGCGATTATTTCCGCCTTTATTTGTTCGTCTGCCCCATGTTTTGACACGGCGAAAACAACTGGCACTTCGCCTTTTATTTCGTCTGAAATTCCTATTACAGCGCATTCTGATATACCCTTAATGCCAGTAATGGCGTCTTCCATCTCGCCCGTGGTTAATCTATGCCCAGCAACTTTAATAACATCGTCAACTCTGCCAATAATCCTTATTAATCCATTTTTATCTTTGAGCGCGCCATCGCTTGTGAAATAAATTTTCTTGCCGTATTCGTTCCAATATGTGTCTAAATATTTTTTATGATTTTTATAAACTCCGCGCAAAAGTCCGGGACAAAACGGAGGATGTAAAACCAAATCCCCCTGCTTCATTGCCGGACATTTTTTGCCTTTTTCGTTTAATATCTCAAATTTTAATCCTGGAAACGGAAGACCAGTAAAACTTGGCTTGAATGGTCCAATACCCGGCAAAGAAGTTATCAAAATACCTCCTGTTTCTGTCTGCCACCAGGTATCCACAATGGGACATTTTTTTCTGCCGACATTATTGAAATACCATTTCCAAGACGCTTCATCTATTGGCTCGCCAACAGAACCCAATAATCGCAAAGAATTAAATTTGTATTTTT
>JAYEGO010000684.1:0-1555 GCA_034659155.1 Bacteroidota bacterium
TTGCATATAAAATCCACTGTCTATCTGTCGTCTCAGCTCAGGGATTATGCGGGGGTCTGTGCTCTGGGCGGTCTTTTCGGAGTTTAACATGGTGGGGCGTCCTTGTGAACCAAATTTATATTAATTTAATCCACTAAATACAATTCTTTATATTCTTTTTTAGCATAATTATCTGACATCCCAGATATATAATCACAAATTGTAGCAAGGTACATGTAATGATTCTCTGTTAGATACTTCAAGAAGACTGATTGATTAGAATTATCATCCTTTCCGTCATTCAATTCTTTCAATTTGCAATAGAATTGTTTGCTAATTTCATTTTCATCAGCGGATTCATTAAATAACTTCAAATCGTCTGGAACTTCTACATTAACATTTATTTTTTCCAACTTTAAGGAACTGATTAAGGCTTTTAGTATAGCTCGATCCATCGTCTTAAAATTGATATCTTTCATTTCAGTTGGATCTCCATTTTCAGGTAAGAGGTTAATATTATATGTAGCAGCTTTTTGTTTCAAGTTTTTTTCTAGTCTATACAGCGCGTATGAAGGCATTTGGAGCGGGTTAGTATAATAAGCTTTAAACAATTGCCTGATAATAAAACGAGATTTGCCATCAAATTTGTTAACTTCATACGAATTTAATATTTTATTCCGAACTATTGTTTCGAGTTTATCATTAAACATTTTGCCAATTGGTGAAAAATTGACTACCTCCTTATCCAAGATTCTTCTATCGCCATCATTTATTAATTGAACACCATTTTGGATTACTTCACGAGAATGGTTGAATACATCAATAATAAAATATTCAATTATATCTCTAACTAATGAATCTTTTTTGAATAGGTGGTTATTGGATTCCCTATTTGCACTCAACTTTATTTTAAGATCACTTAACAATTTTATTGCTTTAGTATGTTGTTCTTTTGTTTCGGGTGTTTCATCGTCGATTATTTCTTGGCAAGTTTCTATGACCTCTTTATAGACTGTATGTTCCATTTTTAATATTTTATTTCTAAGACCATCATCTATATCATGTTGCCTTTGTGCGATTTCATCCGCTATTGCTACAATTTGGCCTTCAAGCGTGACTGAATGATCATACGTTAAATAGAGTCGGTCTTTCAAAGAAGGATCGCTTATAAATCGGTCAATATCCCATGATTTAGTCTGACCAGTCCTTTTTACTTTAGTATGTTTTAATATTCCTTCTAAAACTTGCCATGAAAGGTTTAATCCATCATGGTTTTCAAATTTGGACTGAACAATATCAAGAACGCGCAAGCTATTGTAATTGTGTTTAAATCCTCCGAAATCAAAGTGACATTTTATTAATCCTAAATCATCTTCTCCCATCATAACATCATCCAAAACTCTTTCTCCTCGATGTCCAAAGGGCGTATGTCCGATATCATGACCTATTGCTATTGCTTCGACAAGATATTCATCTGCTTGTAAATAACGTGCTAAACTTCGGGATATTTGAGACACTTCTAAGGTATGCGTTAATCTCGTTCTAAAGTGATCACCGCTTTCATTCGAAAAAACTT
>JAYEGO010000685.1:0-1553 GCA_034659155.1 Bacteroidota bacterium
CCGCGAGAAGCATAAGTTTCAGAATGATAGTCTTACAAAAGAGAAAAAAGACCGATTTCTGATCTTGCATAATGATGACGTGCATACCTTTGATTATGTTATAGATGCACTAATAGATGTTTGTCAACATAATACTATACAGGCAGAGCAATGTACAATGATTATTCACTTCAAAGGCAAGTGCTCTGTAAAAGAAGGTAAGTATGAACAATTGAGGTCTATGAAGGAGGCATTCATTAAGAAAGAGCTAGATGCAACCATTGATTAATACATCCTCAAAATAAATGTCCATCACTCTTATTATAATTCTGATCTTGCTGGGAGTTTTTCTTTTCCTGGTTGAATTCCTGTTGATTCCCGGCATTACTGTTGCGGGTATCGGTGGAGCCATATTGATGATTGGCGGTGTAATTCTTGGATATCATCATCACGGAATGCAGGTGGGAAATCTGATTCTTTTGGGTACGGTTGTATTTTCAATCCTTACCCTGTATTTTGTCTTAAAATCAAGAACATGGAAAAAGATCATGCTTGATTCAAAGATTGACAGTAAAGTAAATCTTCTCGAGCGAAATGAAACAATAATCAAGCAGGGAGATGAAGGAGTTTCAGTAACTCGTTTAAATCCCATGGGAAGGATATTGATAAATGGCGAATATTATGAGGCTAAGTGCCTGAATCAATTTTTAGATGAACAAACTCCGATTGTTGTAATAAAAATATCTGATAATAAAATAATTGTTAAACCAAAAAACTAATTTGTTATGGAAGGAATGGGATTGTATATAGTAGTTATTGTAGTGATATTGATCTTTTTGTGGATCATGTTTTATTTTATCCCGGTAGGGCTCTGGTTTCGGGCTCTGGTTTCGGGAGTTCGTATTTCCCTTCTTCAGTTAATCTTTATGCGTTGGCGGAAGGTTCCGCCCGCACTTATTGTAAGTGCATTAATTGAAGGAACTAAAGCAGGTCTGACTTTACACAGGGATGATCTGGAGGCTCATTATCTTGCAGGAGGACATGTAACACAGGTTGTGCATGCCCTGGTTTCCGCTGAAAAAGCCAACATAGAACTACCCTTCAATATGGCGACCGCAATTGATCTTGCTGGTAGAGATGTGTTGGAAGCGGTTCAAATGTCAGTTGTCCCAAAGGTTATTGACACTCCAAATGTTACGGCTGTTGCCAAAGATGGTATTCAGTTAATTTCCAAGGCAAGGGTAACTGTACGGGCAAACATCAAGCAGCTTGTTGGTGGTGCCGGGGAAGACACAGTACTTGCCCGTGTTGGTGAAGGTATTGTTTCTTCGATTGGATCTTCCGGGTCACATAAAGGAGTGCTGGAGAATCCTGATTCAATCTCCAAAACTGTACTTGGAAAAGGTCTGGACTCTGGAACAGCATTCGAAATCTTATCTATTGATATTGCAGATATTGATATCGGGAAAAATATCGGAGCTGTTCTTCAAATGGACCAGGCAAATGCCGATAAGAATATTGCTCAGGCAAAAGCAGAGGAAAGAAGGGCAATGGCTGTTGCACTGGAGCAGGAA
>JAYEGO010000686.1:0-6828 GCA_034659155.1 Bacteroidota bacterium
AAACGACTCTGGAAAGTCGCTCTACATTGCTTAAATCAGCACATTGTTTTTTTTAACTGTAATTTTTCTGATTATTTAGATTTTCTTGATTTTAAAAAAATAGGGTTGTAACTTGCATATTTAACTACCTAAAATAGAAGTATTAATCTCAACTATTTGATATACTATTCACTTCAATCAATTAAATCAAATGATCATGAAAGATAATGTACAAAAGAATGCTTCGGGTGGCGTTGTTTACGGTTTGGGATTTATTGGCGCTGCAATATATTTCATTTCACATGCCACAGGTTTCTGGATGGGCGTTCTCGGGTTCCTGAAAGCAATTGTATGGCCGGTTTTCCTGGTATATGAGGCGTTTAAATATCTAATGTAGAAAAAGTAGGGACAGCTTCCTACTTATCAACACTTTCTTAATCTGCTTTGAGCTCAGACTATAAAAATTCTTACTGCCTATAAGTAGGAAGCTGTCCCTACTTTTTCTTTGTAAGTTCTGCTTATCGGAAGTTCCATGCCCGGAACTGAAACCTGTTCACGGGTAAATGATATAACTTTTTCAAGATTCACAATAAAGGACCTATGGATTCTGAGAAACTGCAATGGCAACTTCTGTTCTATCCTGCTTATTCTTTCGCGTGTAATTATCTTTTGATCATCTGTTGTCCTGATTATAATATAGTCAGACATACTCTCTATATAATTAATTGTGCTATAAGATATTTTCCTTGACTGCCGGTTTGATCTTACAATAAGATACCCTTTCGAATAATTATTCTTCTGGGCGTTGAGGACTTTCATATCTTCAGCCATTTCCAGATAATCGTAGACAAGGTTAAAAAAGGCATTTACTATTACGGTTAAGTACAGAATTGCAGGAAAAGAATAATATTGTGTTATAAGGTCATTTAGCTGATCAGACTGATACCTTGCGATAAGAATAAAGGCTACGAACACAACTATCATTATCATATCCAGCGAAATGATAACTGTGAAAACTGACAGGATGATGAACCGCCTGTACTTCTTTCTTAACAGGTAATTTGGAATGAGATAATTATTGATATACCAGGAAGTAACCAGGCCCACAGGCACAAGAAATGAGACAAAATAAAAAGCATTGATAAAACTACCTGACCTGATACCAAAAACCAGGATAAAAATAAGCGATACAAAGAGCCAGTAAATTATATTGAATCGTCTTTTCATCAGTTTAAAACTTTAATCATGTCCATCCGGGAAGTAATAGATTAATTTTCGTTTCACTCTGTAAATTTGACACCAAATTTTGTAAGATACCAGAAACATGGCTGTTTTATCGACGAATAACCTGTTTTCGTAGGGTTTCAACTTTGCAGCAAGCCTTGGCCCATATTAACTTTGAAGCATTAATTGTTTAACTAAATTTTAAAACTATGTTTAATTTATTTTACCAGGGCGGTCCGCTCTTTATGGGAATTTTAACTATTCTCCTTTTTGTAGTTATTGTAATGTCGGTTTACTTCTTCTATTTAATTATCAGAAAAGAGTACAAAAGTCTTGACCTGACAATAAAAAGGCTAAAGTTTATTAAAACTACTGGTATTTTTGCCCTTGTAGCAGGAATACTGGGCCAGTTGATTGGTCTCTATTCTGCTTTTACATATATTGAAGCGGCCAGGGAAATATCCCCTGTAATTCTTGCCGGAGGTTTGAGGATTTCAATGATTACAACAATTTATGGAATGATCATTTTCCTTATTTCCTATTTACTTTGGGCTGCACTTTATTATTCAGTTACGCAGCATAAAAAATAGCAATGAAAAGTAGGGACAGCTTCCTATTTATAACCTGGCATTACTTTAGGTATCAAACCTGAAGAAAGGCTATAAAAAGTATAAGTAAATAGGAAGCTGTCCCTACTTTATTTATATTTGAGGTGCAAACAAAACACCCTGATTATATGTTGATCGTTCTTGAACATCCCCTCATTACACATAAGCTTACTCAACTTAGGCGGAAAGAAACCGGAACCAAAGATTTCCGTGAAATCCTGAATGAGATTGCCGGACTGATGGCTTACGAGATCACAAGGGATATCCCTTTGAATAAGGTTGAGATTGAAAGTCCGGTAAGCAAATGTTCTACATTTGAAATAGCAAATAACATTGTCCTTGTACCTGTTTTGCGGGCAGGACTGGGCATGGTTTATGGAATTACCAGCCTTATTCCGACTGCCAAAATTGGCCATATTGGGATGTATCGGGATCAAAAAACCCTGGAACCCAAAAACTATTTTGCCAAATTTCCTGCCAATCTTTCAAAGTCCATGGTAATGATCCTTGACCCTATGCTTGCAACCGGGGGCAGTGCCAGCGCAGCCATAGAGGCTATTAAAGACCTAGGGGCTAAAACCATCAAGATAGTCTGCGTGGTAGGTTCCCCGGAGGGAGTGAAGAAGATTGAAAAGGATCATCCCGATGTGGATATTTTCCTTGCGGCCCTGGATGAAAAACTGAATGATCATGGATATATTGTGCCAGGACTGGGAGATGCAGGTGACAGGCTTTTTGGAACAAAATAAAAAAGAAGTCTCAAGGTCCAAAAAGAAAGAAATAAACATATTACCCAAATCATCCTTATTCAAACAACTGCACATTCCCTCCTGTATGAATGAAAAGTATATTTTCATTAGAAGGGATCAAAGCTTTCTCAAGGTGATCAATTAATCCGGCAGCTGCTTTCCCTGTATAAACCTCATCTAAAAAGATCCCTTCTTTCCTTGCAAATAGTTCGATAGCTTGTCTTGCGTCCTCTGTATTTTTCCGATAGCCCTCACCTAAATAATTGTCGTCACATACTACCCGCTTGTTCCATATCGACTGATCCATCCGGACATTCAGAAGCCGGAGCGTATCTTCTACAATTATCTTCACTTTTTCTTCCTGTTCACTTTTAGATCTCGATACATTGATTCCCGTAATGAGTCCTTTCCATCTACTTAACAATTGCCCAACAACCAGACCGGCCTGTGTTCCTGCCGATCCCGACCCCATATAAATTTTCGAAAAACTTATACCTGATTTGTTACTATATTCTAATATCTCCTGAAAAGCCTTGATATATCCGAGGGCACCTATTGAATTAGAGCCCCCCACCGACATATAATAAGGATGTTTTCCCTGTCTTTTCAATTTCTCAACCAGTTCCATAGAAACCCTTTCAAGAAGAGCATCATCATTAGTGTCTAAGTGATGAATATTTGCTCCTACCAGTTCATCCAGCAAAAGGTTGGCGGTATTTTTACCAGGCTTTTTACCCGCAAGAACAAGGTGTACTTCCAGCATATTGGCTGCTCCTGCTGTGGCGGTCATTCTGCACCAATTCGACTGATTACTCCCGTTGGTAACTATGGTGTCACATTTTTGATTGAGGGCATCCATCAGAAGATAATCCAGTTTCCTTATCTTGTTTCCCCCGAATGCAAAACCTGTAAGGTCATCTCTTTTGCAATAAATATCACAAGTATATTTTCTGCTTAAAAATTCAAGTTTATGGATAGGAGTTGGCAGAATCGACATTGATAAATTAGGGAATTGCTCCAAATACTCTTTCAGAAATTGACTCATAGTTCTGTTTAATATTGAATATTACTCCTAACAAAACTAATGAATTTTGGAGTATTTTCTAACTCACGGGGTAACTGGGAGTCACACGGTGAGTGTTTATTAAATCAATGAAAATACTATAGGAAGAGTTAATGATACCTGGACTGCTCTTCCTCTTTGCTTGCCAGGGGTCCAGTTGGGAGATGAATTTATTACTCTTAATGCTTCTTTATCAAGCGAAGGGTCAACACCCCGTACAACATATGCATTTTTTATTTTACCATCCCTGTCTACAATAAAAGACACAAAAACCTTTCCTGTAATTCCATTTTCCTGCGCAATCATGGGATATTTCAGAGTCTCTCCAACAAATTTATAGAAGGCTTCCATACTTTGTCCACGGAATTTTGGCATATCCTCTACAACATAGAAAATTTCTACATCTTCCTCTTCCTCCTCTTCCGCATACTCCATGATCTCAATGGCCTGATCCTGATCCACCTCAAAATCATCAAGTTGTAATTCATCATCTATTTCAACATCATCATCTACGATATTTAAGACCTCTGTCACTTTGGGAGGTTCAGGTGGTTTAGGAGGTTCAGGTTCTTCTTGCCTGGTTATTGGGATAATTTCTTCTTCCATCTGCTCCAGGCTAGCTATATCATATATATTGTTCCCAAGACCCCCACTTGTCCATTCAAAAGCAATAAGGATTAAAGAAACGGTAATTAACAAGCCAAGCTGAAAATAGAGCCCCTTATTTTTTTCGAGATTTGCTCTTTCTGATTTTTTTGGTACCATCTTAATAGCTTTTTGTTCGGTAAAATAAGCCCTAAATGAACGACCTCGTAATAAGTTATCGAGGGCTCAAAATAAAATTTTTCTTTTTCTCGATCCAGGCATCGGAGTATCACGAATAAAATAGTGAAAAGCCAATGCTCTCATCTTTAATTATACTAAATACTTTGGGGGATAATAAAAAAGTCAGGCACAAAAATAATGTTCAACAATAGTGCCAAAGGTCATAACTATCAACATTTCTGACACATACAAAAATATCAAAATGAATTAATGCAAAAATCAGCAATAAAAATGTTCGATATTGAACGTTTTATTACTGTAATTGAACATTTCTGTTCGCAGAAAATTCCATGAAAACCACAAAAAGAAGGGTTTGTGTAAATATATTGGTTTTGAATACATTAAGAATTATTTTCTTCTATCTGCATCTGAAAGAAAAATATGGATGCAACTATTCCCAAGACCTTTCGTCTTTTATTATATGAACTTTAAATAAATAAATTATGAAAACAAGAATTCTCATTTTACTAATAATGGTATTTGCTATTCATTCATGTACAATCGGGCAAATAAAACCAAAGGTCACAGGCTCAGGAAAAGTAATAACAAAAGAACGAAAAGCAAGTTATTTCAATGCCGTAAAAGTAAGCACCGGGATAGATGTTTATCTTACCCAGGGGAATAAAGAGTCTATCACAGTGGAGGCAGATGACAACCTTCACGAATACATCAGGACTGAAATTAAAAACAATACTTTAAAAGTTTATTCGGATGCCAACATCAGAAAGGCCAAAGCTAAAAAAGTACATATTACGATAAAGGATATTGAAAAAATCTCTGCATCAAGTGCAGGGGATGTATTCGGAGAAAACACAATCAAAACAGATGAGCTTTATCTTTCAGCCAGTAGTGCAGGGGATATTAGATTGAATGTGGTAGTTAATATTTTGAATTGTGACATAAGCAGTTCCGGAGACATACGCCTGGAGGGATCTGCTGATGAACTAAAAGCCGACTTGAGCAGTGCCGGGGACCTGAATGCCTATGATCTGAAAACCCGGATCGCAACAGTATCCACTTCGAGTGCAGGAGATGCAAAAATATTTGTCACAGAGAAATTGAAAGCCAGTGCCAGCAGTGCAGGTGACATTTACTTTATGGGAGATCCGAAGCAGGTGGATGGCCATTCCTCAAGTGCCGGAGGGATACACAAAAAATAAACCACAGATTTGTTTTATAAAAACCGGTTCAAACTAATTTTGAACCGGTTTTTTGTTTAAAGGCCTTGTCATTTTGGCAAGTAATTTTTTGTATCTGTTATTTTTTAATAGATTTATAAGAAAAACTTCCTGCAAATGGGCCACAATAAGAAGAATGAAAACAAACAGAAAAATCATAAAGTTGATAAACAATTTTACTTTGAAGAGTTAGAGAGACTCCAGATTGAACTTGTTAAAATGCACGACTGGATAAAAGCAAAAGGCTTAAAGGTAGTTGTGGTATTTGAGGGAAGAGATGCTGCCGGCAAAGGGGGAGTTATTAAACGAATTCACCAACGACTGAATCCCCGAATTTGCAAAGTTGTAGCTCTTGGGATTCCAACAGAAAAAGAAAAAAGTCAGTGGTATTTTCAACGCTTTATTCCACACTTACCGGCAGCGGGAGAACTTGTACTCTTTGATCGCAGCTGGTATAACAGGGCCGGAGTTGAAAGGGTTATGGATTTCTGCACTGAAGATGAGTATTGGGACTTTTTACGATCATGTCCACGCTATGAAGAAATGCTTATTCATTCAGGAATAATCCTAATAAAATACTGGTTCTCTGTCAGTGATGAGGAGCAGGAAGCTAGATTTAGGAGTAGGATCAAAGACCCTCTTAAACGATGGAAAATTAGCGAAATGGACCTTGAATCCCGTTCAAAATGGGTGGAATACTCAAAAGCTAAAGATGAAATGTTTGCCTATACAGACACCAAATTATCTCCCTGGTATGTAGTAATTGCAGATGATAAACGCAAAGCTCGCCTCAATTGCATTCATCATTTATTGTCAAAAATCCCATATGAGGACCTGAAACATGAAAAGCTTATTCTTCCTCCCATTAAAAAAGAAGGATATGTGCGGCCTCCTATTGCTGAACAAACTTTTGTGCCGGAAATTTATTAAGGAGGTTAAGTTAAAAATTAAAAAATCCCGGCCTCAAAAAAGCCGGGAATTCTTGTTCTACTGAATAAGATTATTTAATCCAGGTTGTTGTAGTTATAAATATTTCATCCTGATAATCCCCTTCATCTTCCCATACCATTTTTGTGAGTGTGAGGCTTACCAGGGTAGTTTCAGATTCATCTGCTGTTCCTTTGTCCATAATCAAGGTCTTTTCATCAGAAGATAGCTCCCATATCCCAGTATCGGTTTGCTGCATTGCAGTCATAGAATAT
>JAYEGO010000687.1:0-1546 GCA_034659155.1 Bacteroidota bacterium
GCCTGGATGGATTGTTTGGATTAATAGGTTTATCATCATGTTTCAAGTGAGCACCGAAAGAAAAGTACAAAGGAGGCGAGTGAGATTCGAGTTTGAATTTAAAATCAGTATTATATCTATATAGTTCTTCAGTTCCTGGAATCCACTCCACTGTTCCATCAGAATTTAATTTTGTTATTGCTGGATCAAGATGGTTTTCTGCATATCTCCATTCTGGTCGGTGCATTTTTCTTGCAACTGTACTTGTTAGTCCTTTGGCGTTAGCTAAAAATACAGTTTTTGAGATTGTTGCTACACTAGCACAAATACCGGCTGCATCAAGAAATCCTTTTAAATTTATATATCGACCTGCGTTTCTTTTGGTGACACCCGCCATTTCTAAGTAAGAATAAGTTTTACCTGGCATGAAAGGGCCATTTTTAGACTGCCATTCAGCGATCGAAGACAATGCTGTTAAAACATTGTAAATTTTCGCAGGATATACTTTTAATTTGTCTGTATATGCGTAAGTGGATATGATTCCCGCTTGTTCTTTTCCTCGTAGGCTTCCGTTAATATAGTTGGGGAGTGAATTGTGTTCACCGTAACCCACAACTGCTTTTAAAACAGGTGGTTGTAGGCCAGTGACGTGAGGAATGTCAGCCATCCAGGCAATAGGCCCTAATGCACCAGGAATTCCATCAGAGCTTTCAGGTCTTATTGGAGTTAAAATATCAAGCGGCATGCCAGAAATAGTAATCCAATCTGGGGAAAACATTTCATATATTGGAAGAGAGGTGTCAATATTATTACCACCCATTGTTAAGTGTTTAATGTAGATTGGGGTATTGTGTGTATATATGATAGGAAGATTGGCAAGAGGCTCCGCTTCACTCGAAGCTTCTACGAGTTTTCTGGGTAATGCTAACATTGCTGCTGATGTAGCAGCTGCTTTCATGAAATCCCTCCTTGATAGTTCTTTATTGGTCATATTGCTTATTAAAATTCACAAACTCCTCCTTGTCGGAAATATTTATTAAGTGGCTTATTAGGTTTAAGATTTTCTTTTATTATTATCGCCGGATCTACAAAATATTTTTTTACATAGTCGTTAGGGGAATAGTGGGGGTACCACCAAGCGTCAGCAAATTTGCCATTATAGTGTTCCTCAAAAACCTTTCTTGTCCCCAAGTCTAAATGAAGGTGACAAAAACCCTTTTGCCAACCGCTTTTGCCCATTTTGCCGACAATTTCTCCAACTCTATATTCTTTGCCAACCTCAACATCCCAACTATCTAAATGAGCGTAGCGGCTGTAAAGAAGTGTGTCGTCGGAGAATCTATGGCAGAAAATGGCAATTTTCCCTAATTGTCTCCATTCTCCGTCTGCAGCAAAAACACAAATACCATTCATAATCATTTTTAAAGGTGTACCACAATCTTCATCGTGGTCTCCCCAGTTGAAATCTGTTCCAATATGGTGTCCGCCATCAGATGACCAATCCCTATTCACCGTAGGCATCAGATGAGTATATCCAACACCAGGATTTTTACCATCGCCCATGATT
>JAYEGO010000688.1:0-1546 GCA_034659155.1 Bacteroidota bacterium
CAGGAGTATGTTATAACTTATGTAATAATCCTTTAATATGTTATAAATGAAACCCGGGTTCGTTTATATAATGAGCAATTATAACAGAACCACCTTTTACATTGGTGTAACAGGCAATATAGAACAACGAATTGCGGAGCATAAAAAAGGAGAGGGGGCAAAATTTTCTCAAAAGTACAAATTGAAATATCTGTTGTATTTTGAAGAACATCCTGACATGGATCAGGCAATTAATAGAGAAAAGCAACTGAAAAACTGGCATAGGGATTGGAAAATTAATCTGATCAAATCAATAAATCCAAGCATGAGGGATCTTTCTTCAGACTTACATATTTGACTTAGATGCTGAAATAAATTCAGCATGACTGCTACCTTATCGAAGTGCTACAGTCATCCTGAACTTATTTTAGCATCTCTTTGCCAAATAATAGATTCCGAAACAAGTTCGGAATGACTAACCATAACGGGAAAACCTGGCTTGACACTAATCATCCCGAACTATTTTTGGGATCTTTCCTGGCCAAATGAAACGTCATCCTGAATTTATTTCAGGATCTTCACAAATCGACTAAAATATTAATACCATGAACCTAAAAGAGATCAACCTTGAAATTCAGGAATGTCGGAAATGCCCCCTGGAAAAAACCAGGAATCATGTGATTGTAGGAGAGGGGCCACAGAATGCTCCTATAATGATCATCGGCGAGGCCCCGGGAAGGGATGAGGATCTGCAGGGTCGCCCATTCGTGGGAAAATCCGGACAATTACTGGACAAAATACTGGAGGCCTGTGGTTTCAACAGAAAGGAACATGTTTATATCAGCAATATATTAAAATGCAGGCCCCCGGGAAACCGCACACCACAACCTGAAGAAATTGCTGCCTGCCAGCCATGGTTAATGAAACAGGTGGAATTAATCGATCCAAAAATCATCATATTATTAGGTGCCACAGCATTAAAAACTCTTGTTGGAAAAGATCAACGAATCACACTGGTGAGAGGTCAATGGCTGGTTTGGTCAGGCAGACCCACTATGCCTGTTTTTCATCCCTCCGCTCTTTTGAGAAATCCCGGATTGAAACGACCCACCTGGGAGGATTATAAGAAAATTGTGCATAAATACAGGGAACTTGTAAATTCATCTCATTATTCTGCACATGTTTGATCCTGAAAAACAATTCTTTCTCATGACTATATTTTTCTTGTCATCCTGAACTTGTTTCTCCGAGGGAGTCCTTTGGACAGGATTTTCACCCAGGTACATCTTTCGCCAGAATAATCTATCTTTATAAATAAATCATTCTAAAAATGAAAAAATGAAAAAAATCAATTTATTCCTTACACTATCACTGCTTATCCTATTTGTAACAAACGGCTTTTCTCAAAGAAAATCAAAAACTCCGGTTAGCAGCAAACCTGATGTCATGTCAGAAGAAACATTCAAGGGACTGAAACTTAGAAATATTGGTCCGGCTTTTATGAGTGGGAGAATTGGAGACATTGCCATTCATCCTGAAGATGATAATATCTGGTATGTGGGAGTGG
>JAYEGO010000689.1:0-1544 GCA_034659155.1 Bacteroidota bacterium
CAGTTTCCTGAGACGCATTCTGGTTGTAGCTCAGTTTACCGTAAGTATCACCATACTTCTGGGGAGCTTTGTGGTACAAAAGCAAATTGGCTTTATCCTGAATAAGGATCTGGGTTTTGATAAGGAGAATGTATTGGTGATCAGGAGATCTGATGCCCTGGATGATCAAATTGAGGCATTTAAGCATGAATTAAGCAATCTGCCTGAAGTTGTTAGTGTGGCCCACAGTGGCAATATTCCCGGGAGGAGCTTTTCAAATAATGGCACTTTTGTAGAAGGAAGACCAAGCTCTGATGTGTACCTTGTATGGCAGGGGAGAGTAAGTTACGAATTTGATAAAACTTTTTCATTAGAAATGGCCGAAGGTAGATTTTTTGACAAACAGGTACGCTCTGACTCAATGGCAGTTGTACTAAACCAGGCTGCTGTTAAGGCCCTGGACCTGGAAGAAAATACACTTGAAAAACGATTGATGATACTATCCGGTCCAAATGAATATACGTATGCTAATATTATAGGGGTCTTAAAGGATTTTAATTTTCAATCCCTGCATGAAAATATTGAGCCTATGGCTCTGTTTCCACTTCGTGGAAATCCTGAAGGATATATTCCGGTAAAACTCAAAGGAAACGAGAATCTAAAGACCATTACAGAAATTAAGAATATTTGGGGAAAATTTAACGAGGATTATCCTTTTGATTACTTCTGGATGGATGATGACTTTGAAAATCAGTATAAAACAGAAAAAAGAACAGGAAGCATACTTTTGATTTTCTCAATATTATCCATTTTTATTTCATGCCTGGGATTATTCGGGCTTATCTCATTTACTTCTGAAAAAAGAACAAAGGAAATAGGAATCCGTAAGAGCATGGGAGCAAGTATTCCTGGCATCTTAACATTGTTATCAAAGGAAACACTGGTCTTAATAGGTATTTCAGCCATATTTTCAGCACCTGTTTACCTGGTCATAAACAAATGGCTGCAAAATTTTGCATTTCATTTTAAATTTAATCCGGTAGTTTTCGCACTTTGGCTTGGAATTACACTAATTGTTATCCTCATTGTTGCATTAGTTACTGTAAATATTGTAGCCATTGGAGCTGCACGGAAGAATCCGGCAGATTCCCTTAGACACGAATAGAAAGTTAATAGCAGATTGATTACAAAAAAAACTAAAATTCCATTCCCCATGAATGATTGTCTGCCGACAAAAAATCTGTATTATTAAAAGTTCAACCTTGGAAGTTCGTTGTTGGAAGTTCGTTGTTGGAAGTTCATTTTTCAATTTTCAACATCCAACATTCAACATTCAATATCAACATTCAAGGTTCAAATTGACTTGCCCTGCGCCCTGTGCCTTGTCCTGATATATGTCTACAGGTTTAGCACTAATTTACCTTATCAAAATTTGGGCAACTTATTATTTTTTATGTCAAATGTCTCCCAAAGGGATGCCTTTGGCAAGAAGGCAAATGGCAAATGTTTCATGTAAATAAAAGAGGTCTTAACATTTGACATTATACATTTGACCTCTGACTTTT
>JAYEGO010000690.1:0-1542 GCA_034659155.1 Bacteroidota bacterium
ATTTTACAGACTAAAGCCTGAACTCCAAAAATAGCATTTTGTAGTTCAAAGAATTTAATAATTTATTTTAATTCTATTATTATGAGTAGAACATGTCAAATTTGCGGCAGAGGAACAAGATCAAGCCAAACCCGCAGCCATTCTAATATTGCAACCAAAAGAAAGCAATACATAAACATTCAAAAGAAAATTGTTGACGGGGAAAAAATCAACATCTGCGCTAAGTGTATCAAAACGATGGCGAAAAAGGGGAGTTAAACTTTGGTAGAAATATTTTTTATCTTCTTGCTACAACCAGTCCCCATATTTCTTTCGCTCCCGCTTTTTTAAGTTCAACTGCGCATTCATTCAATGTTGCCAGAGTTGTGCAAACATCATCAATAATGATTATATTTTTATTTTTTACCAAATTGCTTCGCGGACAAAAAAACGCTCCCTTTATATTTTTCTTTCTTTCTCTCATTGATTTTATTTTGGTTTGCGGTCTTGTATTTTTTCTGCGGATTATCAAATTTTCATCAACCGACAAATTAAATCTGCTTGCGATATATTTTGACAATAAAAACGCTTGATTAAATCCACGCCAATTATACCTTCTTTTATGAAGCGGAACGGGAACTATAACCGTTTCCGTTTTTTTGTTTTTCATTTTCTCTATATAGATTTCTTCTTCTCCGCTTTCTTGAGAAAAATTTGATAGAAGCAGATTATGAAAATCGCCGAGTTCCCGAACTTCCAGAACACTTTTTGCCATAATCTCAGAAAGCGAAAAAGAAATATCTTTTACAAAATTAAATTTAAATTTATGTATCGCGTTACTTACTATTTTATATTCGGCAGCCACCCAAAGCCCGTCCAGTGAAGTTTCTTTTCTGCATTTGTAATGTGTCTTTCCTTCCTCGTTTGATCTTTCGCAAACCGGACAAACTTGTTCTTCTCTTATTTCTATTTTTTCAAGACATTCTCTGCAAATCCACCTTTCTTTTGGCTCTAAATTCTCAAACTCTTCCCCGCATTCAAGACACCGGATCGGAAAGAGAATATCTAGAATGAAATTTTTAAATTTATGCGGGGCATACATATAATGATATTATTTTAAATTCACCCCAATCCCGCCCCGTCGCAGTCTCTCAGCAGAGGACTGCGACGAGAAAGAATAAAACTCTATTTCGCTGGAGTCCTCTGCTGAGAGACTCCAGCGGGGCAAAACCATTTGTCATTCCTGCGAAGGCAGGAATCCACTGCTATAATAAACGATAAATCCTGTGTTGAACAGCGAGATAGAAAAGGATAATTTAAAATAATACCACTATATAGGCTCTGCTGATTTTCATCTATTTTTTATAAAATGAGATAAAAACAGAAATATTTTAAAAAATAATTTAGCTTGTTTTAGCCGGTTTTTTTCAACCACCCCTAGCCCCTCCTTAGACCAGGAGGGGAATAATTGGAGAAAATCAGCAGATCCTATATAATCCAAATACCCCTAGAAAATTGTAGTATGTTTGGCATAGCGTGTTTAATATAATGTGTTCATTTCTT
>JAYEGO010000691.1:0-1541 GCA_034659155.1 Bacteroidota bacterium
CTGAATGGAAGATCGGGTTCAGTTACCTTCAGCCTGAATAATAATATTGAAATGAAAGTAAGATCTGATTCTGATACTACAACCGATTTTAAGAAAGTGAAATTATTGGATAATCTCAGATTTTCTACGAGCTATAATATTTTTGCCGATTCTATGAACCTTGCTCCGGTTTCTATGTCTGGGTATACTACCTTATTTGACAGCAAATTTAAGATTAACTTCTCGGGAACTTTTGATCCCTATGCTCTGGATGCTAATGGGAGGAAGTATAATGCCTTTGAAGTAGGAAATTCAGGAAAACCTTTCAGGTTAACCAGATTTAACCTTGGTATTGATTTTAGCTTCAGATCTAGAGAGAAATCAGGAGGATCACAAGCCTCAGGGAGTGCTCCAGACAGGGGGCTCGATATGGGGCCGGATGAGATGGATTCACAATTGCAGGAAGAAAAGGAACAAGTCATGGCTCAAACTATGTCTACAATGTATCCGGGTTATGTAGATTTCAATATCCCATGGAACCTTTCAGTAAGGTACAATTTTAACTATACCAAGCCGGGTTTTGATTCCAAAATTACTCAGACCTTAAATTTTAACGGGGATCTTAAACTAACTCCAAAATGGCGAATTGGTGTGACCTCAGGCTGGGATTTTGAAAAAAATGCTTTATCCTATACCTCTATGAATATTTTCAGAGATTTGCATTGCTGGGAAATGCGACTTTCATGGATACCTATAGGCTACCACCAAAGCTATTCATTTTCAATCAATGCCAAGGCTTCCATTCTCAAAGACCTTAAGTACAAGAAACAAAAGAGTTGGTATGATAACTAATTTTGACTAATTTCATTTTCGTTTCTGTCTATTGTAACCCGGATAAGTTTTTTTGCTGAAAACTAAATTTAAATCTATAATGAAAAGGAAAATTATCAAAACATCTAAAGCTCCTTCAGCAGTTGGCCCCTATAGCCAGGCTATTGAAGCAGGCCAAACTTTGTATATCTCAGGTCAGATCCCAATTAATCCTGATACCGGCAAAGTAGTTGAAGGGGGTATCAAGGAACAAACCGGTCAGGTATTAAAAAATATTGAGATTATTTTATCGGCTGCCGGATATCGGAAGAGGGATGTAGTTAAATCAACATGTTTACTTGAAAATATGGATGATTTTCAGGCAATGAATGAGGTATATGGCAAATTTTATGATGAAGAACCTCCGGCCAGGGCTGCTTTTGGAGTGGTTAAACTTCCTCTTGGAGTGAAAATTGAAATTGAGACTATTGCCGTTAAAAAATAAGCAGCCGGAGGACCGCAAGATAAAGTGGTGACCTGGCAATAGACAGGGGCCAGCTGATGAGGATGAAATAGGAAGTATTTAAGCCATCTCTGCCAGGCAAAAATATTCAAGATGCACTTCTGATTATCAGCGTATTGACCCGCTTTTCCTTTTTCCTTTAGGTTTTACAACAAAAAAAAAGGCTATCCTTATAAGATAGCCTTTCTCTTTATCCTTAAGCTAATGATTTCTATTCTGAGATAACTTC
>JAYEGO010000692.1:0-1540 GCA_034659155.1 Bacteroidota bacterium
CTACATAGTAGCATTTCACAGGGCAGGTTTGTGTTACGAACCTTACCCCGGGTGGTGCCCACAGAAGCTGTTAATTCCCAGAAACCTAAAGTAAATAAATTCCTGCAAAGGGACTGCTTTTACATAAAATTTTATTTATCTCAATATCATCGACAGGGAAAAAACATCTTAATTTTCCGCTTAAGTAAAATGAAGTTGAAATACCCATACTATACCATTTTGCATAGTTTCCATTACACCAATAGCCCTGTACTTTAAATATTTACCTGATAATAAATGGTACAAGTATTGAAATTATGCCGGTAAATACAACTACCAGGATAAACAGGTTATACCTGGTGTTATAATTTCCAAGTAAAGTGCTGTCATAATACTTATCTACACCCTCATCTTTATACATCTGAACCAGACCATTTATTAGCATGGATCTTGTTTGTTTGCCTTTTAACAGCCCAAATATTGCAACAATATTTATTAGGATAATTAAGACAACGAACAAGAACATTACTACCAGATAAGTGTTTTCAGTGCGTGATTTTTCAGTAAATCCTGAATTTACTGCCAGTGCAATCAGGTTTAGAATAATAGCTGCCAGAATAAAAATAATGTCAGTTTTTGTATTCTGCTGAAGTTCTGTGGTGATGTGCTTGTGTACATGTTCAATCATAATTTGTTTCCTCCATTTGTTAAGTTTTTTAATTTCATTTGTTTTGCAATATTGAAGTCTTTATTTAATAATTCATCTAATCCTGTCCTATTGATATTTTTCCCTGCACAGATTATTTGTAAATAGATTATTAGAAGAAGTTTTCCTTTTTTGAGTAAGTTATATTCCCATCTTCATCAAATTTGAGTATGAAATTCTTTCCATGGAATACTCCATCTATTGTTTGGTCTTTGGCAGAAGTACATTCTTTTAATTTTCCGCTTTCATATAAATGTATTCCTCCCCAGGTGGGGGATCGTTTACATAGTACTCCCTGAATTTCAATATCCTTTACTGGTTGAAAATATTTTAGTTGTCCGCCAGGGTATAATTGAAGTGCTGTACTACCCATAAACATGAATCTTTTGTAATTAGTTCCCTTACAACGATAAGTCTGAATAACCGGATCATACAAACAATACATCTTGAACCCCGCACTTTTATAAATAAAAATCTTCGTGTCTTTCTTAAACACATTTCCTGCTATCGTGTCACTTTCGCTTAGAATAAAACTTTTTAAATCCCAGTTCTTTGAAAACATAACATCCTTATGGCATGGATAGCCATCAATTATTGTCTTTTCTGCCAGAATACCTGCATTATAAAGTGTATCTGCTTTTTCAATTCTGAATCGTATTTTTTTAAATTTGATGCCCTGGTAACTAATATCCTTTAGCCATTTAGAGTATTGTCCATATGTTGTATGTGAAGGAAAAATTACAACCAGGATAGTAAAACAGAAAAAGAGAAATAGTTTTTTCATTTTATAGAGTTTAGTTGTGTTTAAATTTTGATTTTATTTTTCTAGAACTTATATCCTATGCTAATTGATGG
>JAYEGO010000693.1:0-6783 GCA_034659155.1 Bacteroidota bacterium
TTTGAACTTTGTAACACATAACGAATTTTTCAACCTGTCCTGCTATTCCTGATAACTTCTTTTTTAGAAAATGAATAATTGAAGCACATAACAATATATATACACATTAGGCGTGAAAGTCGACTGGAAATAGCTTGACAGGCACGTCGAAGCGGCATGAGAACATGGAATTACATGGGTGAAATATGCCCTATTACTACGGAATTGACAAATTGATTGGTAAAAAGCTACAAGGGCAATAGCAAAGAGAAGGTTCAAATTGCGGAGTTTAACTAATTTGACTACAATTGTATGGCTTTTGCTTATGCACCGGGATTATTTTCAGTTTATAAATTCAAATTAGATTTCTCAGTGTTATTCATAAAATTAATCCTATGAACCGTATTAATTTATTTTCAGTTATTGCTGTATTATTTTTATTTGCTGCATGCGATAACAAGCTTATTACTCTTGATACTTTGCTTGAGGAAATGGTTGATAAATCAGCAGTAAGCTATTTTCCTGAGCAGGAATATTCGTTAAAACAGTTTAGTAGTTACGATCGAAAAAGTGTTTCACCAGAGGATGAAAATTGGTGGGCAAATGCCGATTGGACACAGTTCGTCCGCGAAGAAAAAAATGATGGCAGGCGTGAATTTGTATTGTTCGATGCCAACGGCCCCGGTGCTGTAGTGCGTTATTGGATGACCTTTTCGGGAGATGGGGCTGCAGAAGGGACATTGCGAATTTACATAGATAAAAACAAAACTCCTGTTATTGAAGGAGATGTGCTGAACATTTTAAGTGGAGACTTTTTAGCACCTGAACCACTTGCTACTTCAGTTTCACCTGAAGCTGAATATAAAGTGCGTGGGCATAATTTGTATCTACCTATACCCTATTCAAAACATTGTAAAATTACTTATGAATGCGATGCTGTAAGATTTGAGGATGACCAATGGAAACCCAGCATCTATTACAATATAAATTACAGAATATATAAGTCGGGAGTTAGAGTTAAAAGTTTTACAAAAGATTATTTAATTAATTCAAAACCATTGATTGAAAAGACTTCTGCTACTCTGTTAAAGCCTGATATTACAGGTGTTCAGGATTTTAGCAAAACGAAAACTCTGGCTTCTTCGGATGAAATCCTGATGGATATTTCAGAAAATGGAAAGGCGATATCTAAAATCAAAATAAAGATTGATGCTCAGGATCTGAATCAGGCACTCCGTTCAACTGTTTTAAGAATATCTTTCGATGGGGAGGAGACTGTCTGGGTGCCAATTGGAGAGTTTTTTGGTACAGGTTATCAAATTCATTCTTCAAAAACATGGTACACTAAAGTTAATGAGAACGGCCAGATGGAAGCAACCTGGTTAATGCCTTTCAAAAAATCTTCAAATATTAGTGTTGTAAACTATGGTACCCAAAAAGTTGAAGTGGCACTTGATGTTTCTACTTCAGAATACAAATGGAATAGTTTGAGCATGTACTTTGGAGTATCCTGGCACGAACTAAATGGGATCAATACAGCATCGAATTTGAATCTTGATAACGATGAATGGCATTACGATTTGAATTATGTTGATCTGAAGGGAGAGGGAGTTTATGTGGGAGATGCTTTAACTATTTTTAATACAGTAAATATCTGGTGGGGTGAGGGTGATGAAAAGATTTTTGTTGATGGAGAAGATTTTCCTTCGTGCATTGGAACTGGTACCGAAGATTATTATGGCTACGCCTGGTGTCGGCCAGAAAAGTTTACGCATCCGTTTATTGCACAACCAACAGGAGCCGGTAATTTCACTCCGGGAATGACTGTGAATTTGCGTTACCGCTCGTTGGATGCTATGCCATTTAAAAAGGAATTAAGCTCGAATATTGAAATGTGGCATTGGGTGAAGACAAAAATGAATTATGCAATGACTGCATTTTGGTATGTTAAACCAGGTTTCAAGAGTAATGTTTCGCCAAATATTGAATTGGTAAAAATGCCGGTGGCTTTAAAACGTTCCGATGTTGTTAAGCCTTTTGTTGATAAAGATGGCAAAATTGAAGGTGAAAGTTTGGAAGTTGTTACCTGCGATTCAGGAACTTTCAGTATTCAATATGGTTCTGGATTGAGTGGGAAAACTCAGCTCTGGTGGCGAAATGCAGCAATTGGCGACCAGTTAATAGCCAGGTTTATTTTAAACGAAACAGGAAAATTCAAAATTACTGCACAGCTTACAAAAGCACCCGATTATGGAATAATACAGGTAAGTTTAAATGGTAAAACTATTGTTAAATCGATAAACTGTTTCAACGAAAGCGATGTTGAGGTTTTTCCAATTGATTTTGGAGATTATGTTTTGAATGAAGGCGAGAATATTTTCTCGTTAAAAATTATGGGTGCCGACAAATCCGCCAAACCAGGAAATATGGCGGGGATTGATTATCTGAAATTTGAGAAAATAAAGTAATTGGTAATAATATGCTCACTTATAATAAAGCACGTAAAATGAAAGCAATACACAGGAGGATTTTTGTTTACATTTTTTTCACTTTTTTGTTTACCAATGTTATATCGCAAGATTCTTTAAGATGGCATTTGACAGATGATGAAGGTATAGAATGGAAGGTAAAAGAAAATGATTCACATTTGGATCATATAGAAATGAGTGGATTTTACATTTCATCAATTGTTCATTATGGTGTGCAAAGTGGTAAACTAAAGCAAAAAATTCATTTAGTTTTTCCTATGTTACGAACGATTCCAAATGACACACATGCTAGTTTGGCTCATGAATTTACTATTGAAGATTTTGACCAAATTACGGTTAACGGAAAAGCAGTTGAGGAATATCCAAGTAGGTTCTATCATAAAGGAATCTTAAGCTATCAGTCAAAAACAACTGAAGGTATAGAGATTAAACACCAATTATTTCCATCAACTGATAATTCTGTTTTTATAGATAAGGTAGAAATCAAAAACCTGACAAACCAAACACTTGAAATTAACCTCCCTAAAATTGGGTTATCTCATATAACTGATGCCGAAAACGGCATATATGGATCATACTACATCAATGTGGTTTCCAATAAACATGGTAGTTTTAATTTAGACACCAATAGTACATTAGAATATGCATTAATTTATTCTGGAGGTATAGAAGATTCAGAAGAACAATATGTTTCTCCAGATTACGAATTTAATAAACGTGAAAAACTGGTAAATGAGACCTTTTCTGATTTAGTATTTGAATCTCCCAATGATGCTATAAACAGGGCGTTTGCATTTGCCAAGTTAAGAGCTGTTGAAAGTATTTTTCTCACTAAAGGAGGCTTAATGCATGCTCCTGGTGGCGGGAGGTATTATGCTGCCATTTGGGCAAACGACCAGGCCGAGTACGCAAATCCTTTTTTCCCATTCCTGGGTAATCTTGCCGGAAATGAATCCGCTATTAACTCATTTCGTCATTTTGCAAGGTTCATGAACAATGAATATTCACCGATTCCAAGTTCAATTATTGCAGAAGGTGAGGATATTTGGAATGGAGCCGGTGACAGAGGAGATATGGCCATGATTGCTTATGGAGCCTCCCGATTTGCATTAGCTTATGGGAATGAAAAAACAGCGAGAGAACTTTGGCCATTAATTGATTGGTGTCTTGAATATTGTAGAAGGAAAGTAAATTCTGATGGTGTAGTAAGTTCAAACAGTGACGAGCTTGAAGGTAGATTTCCTTCCGGTGAAGCAAACCTAAACACGTCCTCATTATATTTTGATGCATTGAACTCTGCAATTATGCTCGGGAAAGAACTAAATGTTGAACATGCAATTCTTGAGAACTATAGTTTACAATCTGAAGCATTGGAAAAGGCGATTGAAAACTATTTTGGGAGAAATATTTCAGGGTATGAAACTTATAGATATTATGAAGGAAATGACATTTTAAGAGCCTGGATTTGCACTCCACTTACTGTAAATATTTTCAAAAGAAGTGAAAGCACTATTGATGCCTTGTTTTCAGATAAACTTTGGACAATTGACGGTCTTGCATCAGAATCGGGAAGTACAACTTTTTGGGATAGATCTACCCTATATGCACTACGTGGAGTATTTGCAGCTGGTGAAACAGAACGAGCTATGGATTATTTTCTTTATTATTCAAAAAGACGACTGTTGGGTGAGCATGTACCATATCCGGTTGAAGCATACCCCGAAGGAAACCAAAGACAATTATCTGCAGAGAGTGCTTTGTATTGCAGAATAGTAACTGAAGGACTTATGGGAATTAGGCCAGAAGGTTTCACAACATTTTCTTTTTCACCAAAACTGCCAAACGATTGGAATTCTATGGCTTTGAGAAATATTCAAGCCTTTAATCACACATTTGATATTGAAGTGAAAAGAGAAAAAAACAAACTGCTTATTAAAGTTTTTAATGAGACCGAAACATTTTTATTTACTCAAATAGAGAATGACGAAACCATTAAAATTCAATTGGATTGGGATTGACACTAATTCATCTAATAAGTATACCCGTAACCAATACTTCAGTTAACCCCGCAAGAAGGACAAGCCAGGCAATATTTGCCGGTGATTGGACAATAGATCAATTATGGTTGTTTTGGGTTGCACCAATCATTGGAGCAATTTTGGCAGGATTAGTATATAAATATATCTCTCCTGAACCTAAAAGCAATGATTGATAAGGTATGTAGCAAACATGGCCAAATGATTAACGAATGTTCAGTATAATGTTCGAATTATGATTTTCCTCTTGCATGCTTTTCATTTATCTGATAATTGCTGCTACATTTTTTGTAAATTTGTAATCATAAAAAAATAAATTAATATAAAAATGGCAAGATCGCAGGAGAGTTTTAACAAAAAAGAAAAAGAGAAAAAACGTTTAAAGAAGAAGAAGGACAAGCAACAGAAACGAGAAGAACGCAGGACAAGCGCGGCAGAAGGTGGTGGATTGGACGACATGATAGCCTATGTTGATGAAAATGGGAACATCACAGATACTCAACCTGATCCGGCAAAGAAAAAAAAGATCGATGCAAAAAGCATAGAAATTGGCGTTCCTAAAAAAGAAGAGGTAGAAACTACATCAATACGAAAGGGAAGAGTTGATTTTTTCAACGATTCAAAAGGTTTTGGCTTTATTAAAGAAGTTGGAACTCAAGAAAAATATTTTGTCCATGTCAATGGCTTGCTGGAAGAAATCATGGAAAATGATATGGTAACTTTTGAGCTTGAGCGTGGATTGAAAGGTATGAATGCCGTTCGTGTGAAAAAAACATGATTTGAGAACGAATTGATACAATTTGTGACTTAATGCAAATTGTAATAAATAGCATCCAGAAGTTGAGACTCATAGTCATCAGTATATTCCCAGAACATTACACCTCCAAGCCCCTTTTCTTTTAAATAATCAATTTTCAACCTGATTGAAACAGTATCCTCATACGAAATAAAAATTGAAGAATCAGGATTCCATAAATAAGGTGCCTGCGCAGATTCATCCCAAAATCTGGTAAAACCATTTTTTTCAATATACTTATCAGCAAGTATTCTATAATATTCGATCATACCAACTGATTCTGCAGCTTGAAATAAACCATTGTTTTCATTACTAACACCTTTCCAAAACCGCCCGTAAAAGGCCAATCCAAGATTAATTTTTTCAACAGGAACACCTGCATCAATATGCCCTATAATTGATGTTAAGGCACTTTTAACCTCTTCCCCTTTGGCTTCAACAGCAGGGTCTCCATCAGCAGGAAACAAATTTGCATGATGCCCTGTGGTAGTGTGTAAGCCATTGTAGGCATCATAGGTCATGATATTAATAAAATCAAGGTATTGGTGTGCTTCTCCGAGATTGGTGTTTTCAATGTAAGCTTTATCTCCTCCTGTAGCTATTGTCAGTATATATTTATCATTACCCTGTCTTCCTTCTACTTCACTTTGATAATCAAGAAAAACTCTAAGCTCTTTCAATAATAAAGTGAAATTCTCAATATCCTCAGGCCTGTGAATATTTCCATCCCCAGGCTGGTTTGGGTATTCCCAATCAAGATCAATTCCATCTAACTTAAATTTCTTAAGAAAATCAACTGCACTTTGTGCAAATATCTTTCTTGAAGAATCAGTCAGAGCTACATCAGAAAAATTCTTAGACCAGGTCCAACCTCCAACAGATACTAATATTTTTAATTCAGGATTTATCTTCTTTAAACTATTAAGCAAATCAATATCCTTATTATCCATATCTGTTTCATCAATTTGGGTCTCTGTGCCAAAACTAATTTTACCATCAATAATATTTGCAAAAGCATAATTAATATGGCTAAGTTTATTGGCTTGAATTTTTGTAAAATCAAAATCACGATAACCTGCGATATAGCCAACAGTCATATATTTTTTACCAGGTTTATTTTTTTCATTTTCTGATTCGGCATTTGTATCTGAATAATTACATTGCCATGTAATTGCTAAAATTATCAGTAATAACAGGCCATTTTTTAAACTCATCTTCTAATAATTCTTAAATTTTAAACAAAAGTCTAAAGCTCTTAATTAAATATTTACATATAATGCAGCAGATATTTTCCTGCCACCAAAGCTCAAGACTCTAAGATATATAAAATTGGAAATTTGTTATACATACACATAATGAACTACCTCGTAGCAGAGATAAAGAGGTATCAAGATAGGAATTTGTTTTCAAAACGATGCAAGCCCTGTGAAATAGTGGCAAAGCCACTCCTGTAAAACAGGATTTCACGGGGCAAGCCCTGTGA
>JAYEGO010000694.1:0-1537 GCA_034659155.1 Bacteroidota bacterium
AAATATTAAAGGAGAAAATTATTTCCTTCTCCAGTGGGTAAATTCATCGCAACATGAAATCACACTAAAATATCGAAATGCCACGCCCAATACTATTCAGGCTGTGTATCAAGGGATGGGAGAAGAGATAGATAAAAACATAAAAGAAGTCGGGGGGAATATACTTACTTTAAGCGAATTTTTTGCCGTGATACTCATCAATGACACACAATGGAATCATTCAGTTAATCTGTTATACGGCACTCCAGAAGGAGCTTATTTGTGGAAGTACAAAGTGCCCAATACGTTTGAGACAAATTATGATAATTATATTGCCACCATCACATCAATGGCCAGAGAACATCAATATGACGTGGCCTTAAAATATGGCAATGTTGTTATGGGACGGTGGGGAGGCCCTGTTCATGAATTTGCCAAATTACTGGCTATCAGAAATGACGCAAGGACTAAAACTGTATACAAGAATTTATTACAAACCGGTCCATCAAATTATGATGCGCAAATAGAATATACTTCTATAACAAAGAACAAAGAAGAGGCTAATCAAAGTGCCAAAATAGTTCAAAGAAACGCAGAAGAAGAAAGCCTCCTAAATGCTTCTGCTAAGATATTAGACAAAGATATTCCGTCAATTTCATCCTACCCATTGTTGGTGGCAAAAGATAAGGGACTAAAGGTTATACTCATCCCATTGCCACCATGTAACCCTTGGCTTCTTAGTGAAATTGCGAGAACCTACGAAAAAATTACTGCCATCCCTGTAGTTATAAGAAGGTTGCCTGTGAACTGGACGGTTCCTGAACCTTCAAGGTCTGCTTATAGGCCATATCTTGAAAAAATAGCCTCAAATATCTGGAAAACAAAATCTGATTTTAGCGATTGGACATTATCAAAATTAAAAGAAGAGATAATGAAAAAAGCTAAGGAAGAAAGCCCCCAAGCTGTCACATCTATAAATCAAATTTTCAAAAAAATGGAAGAGGTGGGCTATCAATGGGATGCAGGCCCAATAATGGGTTGGCTATCACAAACAATAGCCCCCTATTTCTCCAAAGACCCGAATACAATGGTAGTGGGAATCACAGAATTAGATATTTACTCAGGAGAAACCAATTTTGTATTTAGTGTGTATGGAGGGCTCAAAGACACACCTGTCAGTATCTTGTCATATGCCAAAATGAGAGCAAAACTCACAGGAGAAAACCAATCCAGAAAACGCTTGACGGAGCGCGCAGCAAAAGAGCTTGTCCCTGCGAGCTTAAAAAAACTTGGTATTCCCAGAAGCATGGACCCTTCTTGTCCTTATTCATATTCGAGCGGCTTGCAACGGCTGAAAGAAAAAACACTCAACCTTTCCGAGCCAGTTAAAAAGGAAATAGAAAAAATCAAAAACGGCATTTAACAAATTAATGCTCGTGCCAAGATAAATCCGAAACCTTGGAATTGGGAGAAATTCCATGAAATTGGTTATTGTTACCCAGTGGGTGAGAGCTGTAATGGCTCAAGTCCCACCTAACTAAAGTTTAGCCAACAGGTT
>JAYEGO010000695.1:0-1529 GCA_034659155.1 Bacteroidota bacterium
CATCTATCATCCTATGTTCTAAAGCAGAAATCAGTAATGATGTTACAATTCCTCCGGAACTTGCATTTTTCCTAATAATTTCGTCTATTGCGTGACCGACATAGATATTTTTATAATTTCCAATATTCTGAAATTCATCAATGCATACAACAATATGCTTATTTTTCTTTCTTGCTATTTTCTCCGGGAGGTTTAATATTTCTTCAATATCAAGTCCGGGAGAAGATAAGCCAAAACTTATTTGAAGATCATTTGCCGGGTCAGCGCCAAAAGAAAAACTTGGGGATAATCTTCCTAAAAAACTCTTTATGTTCTCAATCCACTCTTCAAGCTTTCCTGATGATGATTTTATTATTTCTGTGGCATATCGTTTATAAAATTCTTCTTCGGTACGGATTCTAAACAGGTCAAGAAAACAAAAATTAACATCAGGATTATTCATCATAACCTCTGTCGAGGTTTTTCTTACTAATGATGATTTGCCCCATCTTCGTGGTGAGATCAGTATACAATTTATATGATTTTGAAAACTACCTGATAATTTTGAAATTTCGGCAGTGCGGTTAATGAATGACTTGCCGGTAACAACTTTTCCGTAAACAAAAGGTGATCTCATTTTGCAAAGATAATAAAGAATTAAAACTTACCAAATAGTAGCTTACTAATTAGTATGTTACCACTCGGTAAGTTTTTCTGATTTTAAGGTTAAATTAATTGCCTCCTGAGCTAATCTCGCGAATTTTATATGGTTTTTTTTGCTGGGATTCAAAATAGGTTCTTGTCACCAGCTCTGCAACAATACCAATAGTAATTAATTGTATGCCTGCCAAAGTCATCATTATTCCCAGTAATAATAATGGCTTGCCCCAAAGGTCATGTCCCATCAGTTTTACTACGAGTAGATAAATATCTATTATCACTCCAATTCCTAAAATTGCAACACCTAAAGTGCCAAACAAATGCATAGGCTTTTGCATATATTTCTTAAAAAAGAGCATAAGCAAAAGGTCACTTACAACCCTGAAAGTCCTGCCAATACCATATTTTGACTTGCCAAACTGCCTTGCATGATGCTTAACATTTACCTGGTGTATCCTTGCTCCCTGAAGACTGGCAAGTACCGGAATAAAACGATGTAATTCACCATAAAGCCCGAGGTTTTTAGCTATGTCGCTTTTGAATATTTTAAGTGCACAGCCATAATCCATTATCTTGACATCAGTTGTCTTTCGTATGATAGCATTTGCAATTTTACTTGGTATTTTTCTTAGGAACATACCATCCTGCCTGTTTGCTCTTATCCCGTTGATCATATCCCAATCTTCTTTTTCAGCTAATTCTAGAAGCATTGGAATGTCAGAAGGATCATTTTGGAGGTCACCGTCCATGGTTACGATATATTCTCCTTCTGCCTGGTCAATACCGGCAGCAAGTGCTGAGCTCTGCCCGAAATTTTTCCTGAATTCAATCAGCTTTAAAGGCGATAAATTCCCGCATTCTTTGGCTGTCCCGTCAGTTGAACCGTCGTT
>JAYEGO010000696.1:0-6724 GCA_034659155.1 Bacteroidota bacterium
GATACATTTCTGCCTCTTCAGGTATAAACACAATATCGTTATGTCTTAGCAGGGTTTTTAAAATACTCAGGTCTTCTGAATTTTTTCTCGGATAATTTATTAAATCTTTACTATCGTTAAATTGAGAAGGATTTACAAAGATACTTACCAGAACATGTGAATTTTCTTGTAGAGCTTTTAATATCAGTGACAGATGTCCCTGGTGCAAAGCTCCCATGGTAGGAACAAATCCGATTTTATTCGGGCCTTTCCAGCAGGGTTCCAGCAAATTGATAAGATCTTTTTTCTTAGAAACAATTTTCATTCGTCCGGAATCTTTTCTGCAAATATATGCTTAATAATGAAAATGACACTTGAGCATTTTAAAAAAGTCTAATGAACTCATGGTTGTTTCTGGTAGTGCCTAAAACTTAGAAAATGTGGCATTTCTGAATAATTTTTACTAATTTTGCGAAACATTTTGAATCAAAGATATAGTCTCAATGGAAAACTATAAAGTCCTGTTTGTTTCACAAGAAATCACCCCTTATCTACCTGAAAATGAGCTTTCAGATATTGGCAGGAATCTTCCTCAGGGAATTCAGGAAACTGGTTGTAAAATACGGACTTTTATGCCTCGTTATGGTTTAGTTAATGAAAGAAGAAACCAGCTTCACGAAGTCATACGCTTATCTGGAATGAACTTGATAATTGAAGATACAGATCATCCTTTGATTATTAAAGTTGCCTCTATACAATCGGCCAGAATGCAAGTATACTTTATTGATAACGAGGATTATTTTCACAGGAAATTGGTTCTGAATGATAAAAATGGGAAAAGTTGTAAGGATAATGACGAGCGAGCCATTTTCTTTGCAAGAGGAGTACTGGAGACAGTGAAAAAATTAAGATGGTCGCCTGATATTGTTCATTGTATGGGTTGGTTTACCGGGCTGGTTCCTTTATACCTTAAAAAAGCCTACCAGGATGATCCTCTTTTTATGAATTCAAAAGTAGTGTATTCTGTTTATAATGGTAGTTTTACATCCCCTCTTAATAAAAAGTTCAAGAAAAAATTACTTATTGAAAGTATCAATGATGATGATTTATCCGTTCTAAAGTCTAATGACTTTAATGATGTAAATAAACTGGCTATAAATTATTCTGATGGAATCATTGCCGGCAGCGATAAACTCCCCTCAGAACTTCAAGGTTTTATTGAGGAAAAGAAGCTTCCACTCCTTGATTACCAGGGAAATGAGAATTATCTGGATGCTTATACAGATTTTTATAGCAAAATTTTAAATGAGGGTTCAGATGGTGCGGATAAATAATTTCAGGATAAAAATAGTTTTTCAACTTCTTATATTTCTTTTCTTCCTTCTGGTTGCTTGTGAAAAAGAACCAAGTGAAATTGGTTTGAATTTCAAAGCCCATGAAAAATTAAATATTTACTCCTCAGATACTTTAACAATATCAGCTCTTACTTATTCCATGGACTCAACAAGGAGCGATGAGAGCCCATATTCTCTTGCTGGTGTGGTAAATGACATGGTATTTGGAACTTCTGAAGCTGCTTTTATTGCCCAGTTAAGACTGCCAGAAGCCTTATATCCCGGAGAAAGCATAGTTGTGGACTCTGTTGTTCTCTTTCTGGTACCAGACACATTACTTATGTACGGAGACCCCTTAACAAAACTGAACTTAAAAGTATATGAACTAGAAAAAAGGCTTTATTTAGATTCTAATTACTACTCAAATCTTGATGTTTCTGATTCAATAAGCATTGATATTAAAGGAACACAGGATTTTTATGCAACTGATTCAATTGTAAAAATTCATTTAAATAATAGCCTGGGGGAGAAACTCCTGTCAGACACCAATGCCTTAAAAAGCCAGGAGGATTTTTTAAACCATTTTAATGGTTTTTATATTAATGCAAATGAGATAATTTCAGGGGATGGAGTAATTTCTTCTATTAATATTCTTGATTACAGGACCAGATTGAATCTATACTTCAGTAATTCAGAGGAAGATTCTTTATATTTCACTTTTATTTTTAATGAATCTTCGGTCAGGGTTAACATGTTTGAGCACGATAAAAGCACAGCAAACCCTTCATATAAAATTAATCATATAAATGACGATGTTCAGGATACCGTAATCTATGTGCAGGGAATGGCCGGGCTTTATTCAAAAATAACAATTCCGTATTTAAAAAATTGGGCAGATTCAATGCCTCTTGCAGTTAATAAAGCTGAGTTGATTATTCCCCTGTCTGTTGATGATCCGACATCTTTGAACGTACCTCCTCCCAGGAGTTTTGAATTCTTGTATATAGATGAAGAGGGAGTGCTTAATACAATTCTTGATAGTTATTATTCCGCAGAATATTTTGGCGGAGTGCTGGAAGAGGATGATGAATTTATCAGTTTTACCATAACTTCACATGTTCAGGATTATTTCGAAGAATTAAGTAATTCCGATACCCTTGCTTCTGCTTCTACAAAAAACGAATTTTATTTACGGGTGCAGAACCCAAGTTTTATCTCAAATCGCATTATTTTAACCAGTTCCACGAACATTCTGAATACAATGCGATTCAAACTTACCTATACAAAAATTAAGGAATAGGGATACCATTTTTTTTGTTTTTTAACCGGTTAGAAAAAAATTTTCTTTATTTTTCAGGAATCAACAGATTAATTTATGTGTGGAATTGTTGGATATATTGGAGATAGACAAGCCTATCCAATTTTATTAACCGGTTTAAGAAGATTGGAATATCGTGGTTATGATTCAGCAGGAATTTCACTTCTTGATGGAGATGCGAAAGTTTATAAATGCAGGGGAAAAGTTTCAGACCTGGAGCAATTTATTGGTAAGCAGGATACACAGGGATTTCTTGGAATAGGACATACCAGGTGGGCTACCCATGGCGAACCAAACAATGTCAATGCTCATCCCCACCAGTCTCAGAATGGACATTTTATTTTGATTCATAATGGAATAATTGAAAATTATTCCAGGCTGAAAGAAAGATTATCAGATCGTGGCTATAATTTTGAATCTGAGACAGATACCGAAGTTCTTGTAAATCTAATAGAATACATCTACTTAAAAGGAAAAGTATCGGCTGAAACTGCTGTACGCTTAGCCTTACGTAAAGTGATTGGTGCGTATGGCCTGGTTATTATTTGTACGGATGAGCCAAATCAGTTGATTGCTGCAAGAAAGGGGAGCCCTCTGGTCATTGGAGTGGGTGAAGGAGAGTACTTTCTGGCATCTGATGCCACTCCAATTATTGAGCATACAAAAAGCGTAGTTTATTTGAACGATAATGATATTGCAGTAATAAGAAAAGATGAATTGGTTCTTAATACCCTGGAGAACAATCATTTTACACCTAAAGTTCAAACTATTGATTTTGATATTGGCGAAATTGATAAAGGAGAGTTTGAACACTTTATGCTGAAAGAGATATTTGAGCAACCCAGGTCTATATTAGACACTTTTCGGGGGAGAGTGAAAGACGATAAAATATACCTTGGCGGTCTTTTTGAAGCTATGCCAAGACTAGAAAGTGCCAACCGGATTATTATTATAGGTTGTGGTACCTCATGGCATGCTGCCCTGGTTGGAGAATATCTGTTTGAGGAATTTGCCAGAATTTCTGTGGAAGTGGAATATGCTTCAGAGTTTCGATATAGAAGTTCTGTGATTCATAAAGACGATATTGTCATTGCTATCAGTCAAAGCGGTGAAACTGCGGATACGCTTGCTGCCATAAAGAAAGCAAGAGAGGCAGGAGCGCTTGTTTTGGGTATTTGCAATGTAGTTGGATCAAGTATACCACGTGAGACATCGGGAGGAGTCTATACTCATGCCGGTCCTGAAATCGGGGTTGCTTCAACAAAGGCATTTACTGCCCAGGTAACTGTTTTAACCATGATTGCAATGCTACTTGGGAAAAAAAGGAAATCTTTAAGTGATCAAAAATACCGGGACTTTATCCGGGAGTTGAAAAAAGTACCTGAAAAAATTGAAGAAATTCTTCTCCGGAATGACTTATTTCATAAAATTGCTTCTCTCTATAAAGATGTTAACAATTTCTTATATCTGGGTAGAGGATATTCTTTTCCGGTGGCACTTGAAGGAGCCTTAAAGCTTAAAGAAATATCCTACATCCATGCAGAAGGATATCCTGCAGCAGAGATGAAACATGGGCCCATTGCCCTGATAGATAAAAAAATGCCAGTAGTTGTAATTGCTCCCCAGGATGCCTCATATGACAAGATTGTAAGCAATATCCAGGAAGTGAAAGCAAGAGGAGGAATTGTTATTGCAGTTGTAAACCAGGGAGATCAGACCATCAGCAATATGGCGGATCATGTATTTGAAGTTCCTTCCACCAATCTTGCTCTTACGCCATTACTAACAGTTATTCCATTGCAGCTTCTTTCATACCATATAGCCGTTTTGCGAGGCTGTAATGTAGATCAACCAAGAAATCTTGCTAAATCGGTTACCGTAGAATAGCAATACCCAAAAAAACACATTCCTATGGAAAAATATCGGGAACTCACAAAAGAGGAGATTGTAAAATTAAAAGATCAGGATTGTACATCTTCTGACTGGTCAAATATTCAGGTAAATACAAACTTTAGAGCAGAGAGGGTTAAAGATGTTGCTTTTTCAGGAAAAATTAAACTTGGAGAGTTTAAGAAAATTTTCAAAACTCCCAATGGAATGGAAAAACCTTCTGGCATATATTCTGCAAAATTGCATAATTGTGTTGTAGGAAATGACAATTATATTTCAGGGATATGGAATGGTTTGGCAAATTATAAAATAGGGAATGAGGTTTATATTGAGAATGTAGACATAATTGAAGTTGTTGGAAAAACAAGTTTTGGAAATGGAATTCAGATCAATGTCCTTGATGAAACAGGAGGAAGGAAGGTGCCTATTTTCAATAATTTATCTGCCCAGCTAGCATACATTTTGGCTATGTACCGGCATCGCCCCAAAGCTATTGAAGCTGTATTTGATATGATTGCCAATTATTCATCTTCTGTTTCATCAGAAACAGGCACTATTGGTGATGGTGTTCATATAACAAACACAGGGATTATAAGGAATGTTCATATTGGTGAGTTTTGTGTAATTGAAGGAACTGAAAAACTAATTAATGGCAGCCTAAACAGTTCTGTTGAAGATCCCATTTATATTGGTCCGGGGGTGATTATGAAAAGTTTCATAATCGCTTCAGGAACAAAAGTTACTGACTCAACAATTATTGAAGATTGTTTTATTGGCCAGGCTTGTAAATTGGGCAAACACTATTCTGCAGAGCATTCTTTATTTTTTGCAAATTGCGTGGGATTTCATGGGGAAGCATGTTCTATTTTTGCAGGACCTTATACGGTTACGCACCACAAATCAACCCTGCTTATTGCAGGAATGTTTTCATTTATGAATGCCGGAAGTGGTTCCAACCAGAGCAATCATATGTATAAACTTGGGCCAATACATCAGGGAGTGCTTGAACGTGGAGCTAAAACCACAAGCGATTCATATCTTTTATGGCCGGCAAGGGTTGGTCCTTTTACCCTGGTTATGGGCCGACATTATAAAAATTCAGACACTTCCGATTTGCCATTCTCCTATCTTGTTGAAAGTAAGGATGAAAGCATTCTGGCTCCGGGAGTGAACTTAAGAAGTGTAGGTACCATCCGAGATGCTCAAAAATGGCCAAAAAGAGATAGTCGCAAAGATCATATGAAATTAGATTTTATCAATTTCAATTTATTAAGCCCTTTTACTATTCGCAAAATGCTTGATGGGAGAGATCTTCTCAAAAAATTGCAAGAGAATTCGGGCATGAAATCAGAATTCTACACTTATGAAAACGTAAAAATTACTCGTTCATCCCTGGAAAGAGGGATTCGCCTGTACGAAATGGCAATTGCTAAATTCCTGGGTAATTCTCTTATTAATAGACTTGAAAAAACCGGGTTTAAGTCGGATAATGAAATTAGGGAAAGCCTGAAGCAGGATACTGATATTGGTTTGGGAAAGTGGATTGATCTGGCCGGATTGATTGTTCCAATGAGCTGTGTGGAAGATTTATTGGAGGATATTGAATCCGGGGCGATTAAAGATCTGGAACAAATCAGGAACTCTTTTGAAAACATGCATAAGAACTATTATGTTTACGAATGGACCTGGGTCATAGATAGAATTTTGAAAGAAGAAGGAAAAAATTTTGGCAGCATATGGGCAAAAGATGTGATTCGTTTTACTGAAAAGTGGAAGAAAAGTGTCGTAGAACTGGATCATTTACTTTATGATGACGCAAGGAAAGAATTTACCCTTTCTTCTCAAACAGGTTTTGGTGTGGATGGAGATAAGGATGTTCAGGTTCTTGATTTTGAGCAAGTGAGAGGAGAATTTGAGAAAAACCCCCAGGTTTCAGCAATTAAGGATCATATTGAAAAAAAGACGACCCTGGGAAATGAACTTATCCAGCGAATGAAAAAAGTGTTGGACTGATCCCTGAAAGGGGTCAATTAATAACACCTGACTTCGACACAGGGTCACTCAAAATTGAATCTGAGCTTTTCCCTTTTGACGCAAGCTGCGCTAAGTGGGTCCCGGCCTTGCGAACTGATGTCGGTACTGAAGATCAGCATCATCTATTTCCTTAACTATCTGTGAACTCCCTATGGTTCTTACCAACTTC
>JAYEGO010000697.1:0-6715 GCA_034659155.1 Bacteroidota bacterium
TAAACTTGAAGGCCCCGACCTTTTGAAAATTTTCACATTTAAAAAATAATTCCTTGCCAAGTATGGAATTAATAACTGATGAAGTAAGTACTGGTGTTCTGTGAATGAAGGGCCTGATTCTTTCATGGGCTGCCAGGATTTCTCTGTATTCAGGAATTTTCATAATGTGAATTTTTATTATTTTTTGTCTCTTCTATAAGCCCAATATGAACCCTTTACCATGTAAAGGATATCATATTCGGAAGCATTCAAAAGAAATTCTTCACTTAAATTGCAATAATTCATAAAATCCTTCAGTTCTTGTCCCTTTAGTCCAGTAAGTTCCCCTACATTTTCCTCATTAAATTTCTCTCTGATAATTTTTTGCTTCAACTGGTAATCCAATATTTTCTGCAACTTAATCAGACTTTTTTCTTCTTTTGTTTTTATTGAAAAATTAAACCCTACATTAACTTTATCATATTTAATAGCTTCCTCTCTGGTAATTTCCTGAATATACTCCAGGCTTTCTTCTGTGGGAGTTTTAGGAGGGATAGATGAAATGACTTTTCGTCTGAACTGAGCATAGTTCCCAAAACCTTCAACAGAGACAGGATCAATCATATATACTTTTTGACGCACATGTATAACTCCTGAGAAATGATTGGAAGGCCAAAATCCAGGCAGGGAAAAATAACTTTCATTGAAACCCAAGGCCGAAATAAATAATGAGTCAGATCGTCTCATTACAATTGTAAAAAACCCTAATGTGTCACTTGTAGTTCCAATGTTTAACCCACTATTTAATATATGTGCATATACTATAGGTTTCTCTTCTGTAAGACTTTTCAGTTGGCATTGAATAGTAACCAGGCTATCGCCTGCATCTTCAATCTGACCGGAAAGAGTCAGTGAAAAAGAAAAAAAAACAAATCCGAAAAACAAATATTTTTTCAGGAAATCCAACATATATTATTTCCCTGTTTTTAGAGGCAGTAAGCTTCTACATTCAAAACTCTCTACTTATTGTCAGGTAAAGATAAAATTAATAGACTGAGAAATAAAGAAAAATTCAGCTAAGAAAAAAACAAAAAAGCAGCTGGTTAAAGTTTAAACCAGCTACTTTAAGAACAAATATACTTTTGTGTTTATTTCTTGTTTTTTACATATTTCTCAAGCCATTCTAATGTTTCCCAGTGTTTATGCAACAATGACTCTCTTGCAGCATATCCATGGCTTTCCATAGGCAGCATTACCAACCTTACAGTGGCTCCATGTCCTTTTAAAGCAGAGAAATAACGCTGACTCTGTATTGGGAAAGTCCCACTGTTATTATCTGCAATTCCATGAATCAGTAATATTGGATCTTTCACCTGGTCTGCATGCATGAAAGGAGACATAGTATAGTAAAGTTCGGGAGCCTCCCAATAAGTTCTTCTTTCACTTTGAAAACCAAAAGGGGTAAGTGTTCTGTTATAGGCCCCACTTTCCGCAATACCTGCAGCAAATAATCTTGAATGAGTCAGGAGATTTGCTGTCATGAAGGCACCATAAGAGTGGCCACCTACAGCAACTCTTTCAGGATCGGTGACTCCCATTTCAGCTGCTTTATTTATAGCTGCTTCAGCATTTGCCACCAGTTGCTCCACAAATCCATCATTTGGCTTTACATCTCCTTCTCCAACTATTGGGAAGGTAGCATTACTAAGGATTGCATAGCCCTGGGTAACATATGAAAGAATTGATCCCGCACGGACTCTTGTAAATGAATAAGGTGAACCTGAAACCTGGCCTGCCGCTTTAGCATCTTCATATTCCCTGGGGTATGCCCATAAAACAGTTGGCAATGGTCCGTCTTTTTCCTTATTATATCCAGCTGGCAAATACAGAGTAAAAGAAAGATCTATTCCATCAGCCCTTTTGTATTTAACCAACTCCTTGCTTACACCTTCTAATGACGGATATGGATTTTCGAACTCTGTTATGGCTGAAATTTTTCCATTCTTCAGGTTTCTTAAATAATAATTTGGAGGAAGCTTTTTCGACTGCCTGCTGGTTATTACCAGATTCTTCTTAATATCTACAATATCCAGAACAGATTCATAGTATGGAGCTTCAGATCTCCATAATTCAAAAGTTTCACCACTTTGAATATTATATTTTCGTATAAATGGCCTGTCTCCTTCCGGAGAAGAACCCTGACCAGTTAATATGAGAAATTTGTCTCTATCTGTAAAAAGAAGTACCCGCTTGCCATAACTGTTTCTCGATGTAAAAAATCTTCCGGGATTACCATACCTGTCATCAGTCTTATATTCCATCATTAACTTTTTGCTCTCCATTGGATTTGAAGGATTGAAAGAGCTTACAATTCGTGACCTGTCTTTTCTCATTCCTTCATACAATATTGCAAAATTCTCATTCCCCCAGATAATATTTGAAAACCGGGTTTTTGTTGCAATAAATTTAACAGGATCTCCCTGGAAAGGTGCATCAAGGGTATAGAACTGATCCCTGAAGTCCACTTCCTTCTTCGGGTTTCCCTCATCAAGGGCTTCAACCCAATAAGCAGTTGCCGGTTTATCAGCACGCCAGCCAAAGGATCTTGGTCCTGGAAAAACAACATCATATCCCCTGGGAAGATTCTCCCGTAATGGCATATCATAAATAACCTTCAATTCCTTACCGTCAGCATCCCATATGCTGGTTTTTGTTGGGAAATAGTAATAAGGCACCACATAAGAGAATGGCTTTAAAACCTCAGAAACCATAAAATAAAGCCCATCCGGAGAAGGAGAAATCCTGGAATAAATTCCACCTGACTCAATCTGTTTAAGCCCTGATCCATCATATATCATCACCTTGGAACTTGCAAAATATTCAAAGATCATCTCGTCGCCCGGATTTTTAAGAAGATCCTGAAAAGTACGTGCAGCTCCACGCTTCCCCTTGTTTTCCTGTACTACAGGTCCTGTTGGAGTTGATGGAGGGTTTGGTCTTGCACCTCTTTCTGCATCAACTACCAGGAAAATAATGGACTGATTATCTGACAACCAGGTAAAACCACCACCTCGGGAAAATCTGCTTCCTCTAATCAACACTTGATTCAAACCATCTGCTATTTTTTCTGCCTTTAAGTCTGACACATCACATACCCATAATTCAATGCTGTTTGTTGTAGTATTGGTAAAAGCAAATTTGCTTCCATCATTCGACCATGTAAAACCCGAGATCTTGAGATTTGATGGTAAGCCTGTAACTTTCTTTAGTCCTGTCCCATCTATTTTCATTATGGAAATCCCAATTTGGTACGATTGCCGACTTGCTCCATTAGTTGCTGGATCTATCCTCAAACCAGCAATTCTCAGCTCCTCCCTCGAAAGATCCTCAATAGTTTTTAGTCCCGGTCTTTCCAATAAGGCTACATAAGAATTATCAGGACTTAAAGAAACAGAAGGTGTTTGTTGGGCATCCACAACTTCAACAATTGCTTCAGGAGGTAATTGATATTTCAAACTTTCCTGCCCCTGAATAAGAAGGGGAAATCCCAATAAAAAGATAATCGTTGTTACAGAAAGAATTCCAAGAAGTGATTTTTTCATCTTTAAAAACTTTTAATTAATTACTATTTGCAATTTCAGTTTAACTTTGTTAGACCAAAGAAACAATAAAATGATTTCATCTCTAAAAAAATAATATTAGAAAGCTGGGACAACAGGGATTTATTAAATAATAACGAAACGCAAAAGGCAATAAGGGATATTATAGAATTATTGGATCAGGGGAAGCTAAGGGTTGCAGAAAAAGAGGGAAATTCCTGGAAGGTAAATGAATGGGTAAAAAAAGCTGTAATTCTATATTTCCCTATACAGGAGATGCAGGTTACAGAGCTTGAACCATTCGAGTTTTATGATAAAATTGCCCTGAAAACAGGCTACCGTGAAAAAAATGTAAGGATTGTACCTCATGCTATAGCCAGGTATGGATCCTATCTTGCTCCCGGTGTAATTATGATGCCCTCTTATGTTAATATCGGGGCCTTTGTTGATGAATATACAATGGTTGATACCTGGGCAACAGTTGGATCATGCGCCCAAATTGGGAAACATGTTCACCTGAGTGGTGGTGTAGGAATAGGTGGTGTACTGGAACCAGTGCAGGCAGCGCCGGTAATTATTGAAGACAATTGTTTTATCGGTTCCAGGTGTATTATTGTTGAAGGTGCAAGAGTTGAAAAAGAAGCTGTCCTGGGAGCAAATGTTGTAATTACAAATTCCACCAAAGTGATTGATGTTACCGGAGATACTCCTAAAGAATTCCGAGGATTTGTTCCTGAAAGATCAGTTGTTATACCGGGAACCTATACAAAAAAATTCAAGGCCGGGGACTACCAGGTACCCTGCGCCCTGATCATAGGCAAAAGAAAAAAATCTACCAATCTTAAAACATCACTGAACGAAGCATTGCGTGATTATGAATTAATCGCCTAATAATAGACTTCAGCATTTTGGAAGCAGGAACCCTTTATATAACTTTAATGAATGGACAAGCCTCTAGCAACTTATTTGCATCAAATTCAATTTTTCTATCATCAAATTGTAATTGTTTTTCAAGATCTTTAATAAGAATCTTTTTGGAAGAAAAATCAAAGCTTTGAGGTTTTTGAATTTTATTTACTGATAAAAAATAATCGTAAAACTTGAACTCAAAACCCTTAGGAGTGGTTGAGCTAAGCCAGGCAGATGGTATTCCATAGGCATCAGCAAGCACAATTCCATGGAGTGAAGAAGAAATTATTTTTTCACATGATAGAATATCTAACATCGTTCCCTCTATATCTTCAGTCCCCAAATAAATCTTTTTAACATCATGGCCAAATTCAGTCTTATTCCACTCCCTTTCTGACCATCTCAGTATTACACCAATTTTATATTTTTTCTCCACTTTTGGATTAAAAACCTCTGGTAAAAGCAAGGCTGGATCACCATATATTTCAGGGCAATCTCCCCCATGTATTCGCAATAAATTACGTGTTAAAGGCCCTCGTACTGCAAGGTATTTAGTCTCCCTGGTTAAATGATTTTCATTTTCAACACCAAATGCTCCGGAGCCCCAAACAACAGAGTTGGAATTAACACGACTTATTATTGAACCAATTGCAAAGTATGAAAATTGAGGGTTTCTGAAATTTAAAGACTTAAACTTCCGTTTATTCCCAGGCCTTAAAAATACATACCTTACAGGTTTGGAAGTTATCTTTTGAACAAGGTAGGGAGAGAGAATATCTCCAAAATTAGGTGCTCCCGCCCACCATGTTAATGGAATACTATCATTATCAAGAACCAGGTCCTGGGCAATAGAATAAGATTTTCCATTTAATATTAACATTGATACTTATAGTTTTATCTTAATAAATATGAAGCTTCAAAAAAAAGACTGCTCAAGAAATTTATTAGCATCAGAATTTAAGAATAAAAAAATTAAAATCCACCTTCTGCAATTGCACCATCCTGCAGCTCAGAATTATAGTGTTTATCCGGCACCCTCCAATTTCCATAACACAATGTAAGATATTCATCAGTATGTGACGGAACAGGTATTTTACGCCCCTCCCAGGTAATTTCGTCCAGGTTATCAAAGAATTTTGCATCAGCATGTTTTAGTACACTGCTTCCTATCCAATGGTACTTATCTTCTACCTTGCTCATGCAAAACAAATCAACATGAAAATTCAGGTTTTGCCGTTTTGCCCATAATGATTTTATCTTAAAAACCCGTGTATTGTCTCCTGGCATCCATGATTTATGTATTGGTTGCATTTTCTTTTTAGTCATATAATATTGTGGTAAAAACTTAAACTTTAAGGCTAGAACTTTATCAGAATATTCAGCCGGAATACTTAAGTCAGCATCATGATCCCAGGGGATTAAATCCCCATCGCGATAAATTCCAAGCAAAGTGCCGGCTTCCAACCAGAAAGGAATGTTGTTTTTTTGCAATAAATCAATAGTAATAAGCAACATTTTCTTCATTCGGGGCATGTAATTACCATCTTGCAACTTTATTTTAACCTTAGTTGTCCTTTTTTTCAATTCCCTTGCAGGAAACGTGCTGATCAATCTGTCCTCAGCAATAGCCTTGTCATTTATTTGTGGCATCCAGTTTTCAGGTATGGCTTGCCAGTTTTCGTACCTGTAATTCAAGTATTTATCAGTTTGTGATGGAATTTTATATTTAATACCATCGAATTCCAATTCATCTAATTTCTCAAAATACTTACTGTTAATGTGCTTGCAATTCCTGTTATCAACCCATCTGTATTCATCGTTTTGTTTATACTTAACTGAGATGAAAATTTTAAACGAAAAGTCTCTTTTCTTCCATCTGTTGAAAACACCCAGCGTAATAATTGAGCCAGGAATCCACTCTCTGGGAGACCTGTTTGTAAAGGAGTGAACTCTATACAAAACCCCAATCTTTAATAATATGTTTTGTAAAGATTTCAGATGCTTTTGGTCAATTGAGACGTATATGTCTTGTTCGAAACTCAGATCCCGACCTTTGTTTGAAGACCAGACACCCAGCAATGTGTCAAAATCTAACCAAAATGGCACTTCATTATTATTGAGCAATCTAACAAAATTCTTAAATAATTTTGTTTTTAGTTTTTTATGAATACTCAAGTTTTTAGACATAGACTTTTATTATTACTCATTTATTTTTTTCATCTGAAGCC
>JAYEGO010000698.1:0-1517 GCA_034659155.1 Bacteroidota bacterium
GAGGTCGGTTAATAGGAGTATATGGAGAAGCAGTTGGAGGAAGTACAGGAACCAGGATAGGGATTTATGGAGATGCCAGTGGAGGAATCACAAATTATGCAGGGTACTTTGAAGGCAATGTACATGTTACCGGAACCCTTTCAAAAGCTGCCGGTTCCTTTAAGATCGATCATCCCCTGGATCCTGAAAACAAAACATTATCCCATTCCTTTGTTGAAAGTCCTGATATGAAAAACATTTATGATGGTACAATTATTCTGGATGCAAATGGTGTGGCAATGGTGCAGCTTCCTGATTGGTTTGAGGCATTAAATAAGGACTTCAGGTACCAGTTAACAGCTATTGGCAGTCCGGGCCCTAACTTGTATGTATCGATGGAAGTTGAAAACAACCAGTTTGAGATCTCCGGAGGTTTATCCGGACAGAAAGTATCATGGCAACTCACTGGTATTCGAAGAGATCCATACGCAGAAAAACACAGGATAGTTGTGGAAGAACTAAAGCAGGCTGATTCCAGGGGTTTATATTTGAATCCCGGGGCCTACAACCTGCCTGAATCAAAAGGAATGGCTCAGGGCTTATTAAACAAAAAATAAAAAGAGGCGAACTTTTCACAAATTCGACCAGAAAGCTTGCAAGGAATGTGCTGTGAAATAATTAACAGCAGAACGCAAACTATTATAAGCTCCTGGTCAAACATCTTTTTTGGTTCTGATAGATTTTTGTAACTTGTATAAAATAGATCTGCATATATCATTTAAAATTCTCTTAAAATCCATAAGCCATGAAATCACAAGTCAGAACATCAATCCTTCTTGTTTTTTTTCTTTTCTCATTATTCATTAATCATTATTCATTTCTTTCTGCCCAGGCTCCTCAAAAATTCAATTACCAGGCTGTGGCGCGTGATGGAAACACAGTACTCGAAAACACCAGCCTGGATGTAAGATTTGAGATTTTAAAGGGTAGTTCTACGGGAGAAATGTTGTGGACAGAAACACAATCAGGCATTAGCACTAATGATTATGGTTTATTCAGTATTCAGGTAGGTAGTGAGTCTGAAATATCCATTGACTGGGATGAAGGACCATATTTCCTAAAGGTAGAGGTAGATCTTGGAAATGGTTTTCAGGAATTTGGAACTTCTGAACTGGTATCTGTCCCTTTTGCTTTGAATACAAAATCTGTTTCCTCACTTGAAAAGCTTGATATTCAGGGCCCGGAGGATATGAACCCCGATTCAGCATTATTTGAAGTAAAAAGAAATGACGGTCAGACTATTTTCGCAGTATATAATTCAGGTATACGAATGTTTGTAGAGGAAGGAGCAGGTAAGGGCAGCAGAGGGGGGTTTGCTATAGGTGGCTTTACTCCCGGAAAAGGTGAAACAGGGGAATACTTCCGGGTAACAACCGATAGTGTGCGTATTTATTTAGATAATTCATCAACCAAAGGTAGCAGGGGTGGCTTTGCCATAGGTGGTTTCACTCCCGGGAAAGACAGTGAGATGGTGCAAG
>JAYEGO010000699.1:0-1516 GCA_034659155.1 Bacteroidota bacterium
GGAAATATTAAGCTGCATGTTGAATATGATAACCCAGCTAAACGCTTGTATGAAAGAATTGGGTTTACAACAAAATATGCAGAAATGAGATATGAAAATAAATAAGCAGAAGTAAATAAATAGAAACCATCTAAGATGGCAGAATTACAAATAGACATTCCGGAAATTCGCAACAATATCCAAAGTCTGAGTAAATATCTCAAGACAAAAGGAATAAAATGGAGTTTAATTACAAAAGTATTTTCTGGAGATAAAGACTTCCTAAAACAAATTCTTACACCTGATATTCTAAAAGATTTACATTCAGTAGGTGATTCACACCTCTTAAGTTTAAAAAATCTGAAAGAGGTTAGTGAAGAATTAATTACAATATATATTAAACCACCTGCACATGCTTATGTTAATGAGGTGGTCAAATATGCTGATATTTCATTAAATTCATCATACAAAACAATTGTTGCCCTTGATAAAGCTGCAAGAAAACAAAACAAAATTCACAAAATAATTATAATGATAGAGCTTGGTGAGCTTCGTGAAGGTGTAAACAGGGAAGATTTTACTGAATTTTATGAGCAAGTATTCCACCTCTCTAACATTAAAGTAATTGGCCTTGGCAGTAACCTGGGTTGCATGTATGGAATTGAGCCAACATATGATAAATTGCTCCAGCTTTCCATATATAAAAAGCTTATTGAGGCAAAATACAATACCAGGTTAAGTCTGATATCAGGAGGAAGTTCTATCACCTTACCTTTGGTTGAAGATCAATTAATTCCTAAAGATATTAATCATTTTAGAATTGGAGAAACAGCTTTTTTTGGAACAACTCCACTAAAGAATGAAAAATTTTTAGGTTTATGTACAGACACCTTTAATTTTTATACTCAAATCATTGAACTTGAGGAAAAAGGGCTTGTCCCAGATGGAACTATAAGTAATGCCAGCGTAGGTCATACCACTGATTTCAAGGATGATGATTTAGGAAGAACATCAAACAAAGCAATACTTGACTTTGGTTTATTAGATGTTGACCAGGAGGGATTAACCCCTGATGACAGCGATATTAAATTGGTTGGAATAACATCGGATATGACTGTAATTGATATTGGTAATAATAAAGATGAAAATGGGAAACAAAAATATCATGTTGGTGACAAGATTTGTCTTGATCCTAATTATATAGCAGTAGCAAGACTTCTTAATTCAAAATTTATTGAGAAAAAATTTATAACATAATAATACTCAATGATAGAAGCAATATTAAGAAAGAATAAAGGCAGTTTTGCAAATCTTCTTCCATCTAACCTGTTAAGTGCAAATATTTTTAAACTAGATCTTTCAAAAAACAATGAAGAATTATTCAAATTGGATATTTCTACCACAACTAAGCTCGCGGAATATATCAATAAAAAAATTGATGACTCAAATTCACATATTGCAATTGGAGGTTATGGAGAAGACAGGCTGATTTACAGTAAAAGCAATCATTTTGGAAGTGGAAGTGAAATTCGTAGCA
>JAYEGO010000700.1:0-1516 GCA_034659155.1 Bacteroidota bacterium
TAATTCATCATATCTTTTGCGAAAAGAACTCTCTTCTATTGGCTTTCGCAAATAATATATGTCTTCAAAATTTAATGAATCTAACAATTCGATTGGGACATTATTTTTTAATAACGTTTCAAAAGCCAATTCAAGGAAAAATTTCCAAAATATTTGAATTTCAGATAGAATAGTCTTGCGATTGGAAATATCTGCAAGGCTATAATCTATATAATTCTCCTGAGGTAACGCACTTTCACAGTTTGTAACGTTAGCTCCTGACATATGGTATACTAAATTATTAAAATTTCGGAATATTTTCTTTTCGTTTTTAGGCCAATTCGATATATTTTTTAGTATAAATTCTCGAGATAAAAACTCTTGACTACCAATTTCATCAATCAGGAGTGATATTTTTACAGGGGGAATATTTGTTAAATTTCTTCTAATAACTGATTTTTCATCGTTTAAAGCCTTAATAAGATTATTTTTAAACCATGATGAATTATCTATTAATTCCCAACTTACAGCTTTTTTAATATTTTCGTTATAGAACATGGTCATATTCTCTTTTAAAGATTTTTTGAACTTCATCCCATTTAAATAATCTACTACATGGTCTTTATCTGCCCGAAGGGCAGGAATGATCATCACATTATCTAATAAAATAAGATTGTCTTTAAAAAGATCAAAAGTAAATTTGTGAGTCATATGAGATGCTGCACACACAACTGTATTTTTAGTTAGGAATAAAATCTTCAATTTACGTTCTATATCTCTTCTATAAATTTCTTTATTATATTTATATTTCACAATTTTATAATCAAAATCAGTAAAATATGCCCTAGGACCAAAAAAGTCAGTAGGATTTATTTTTTCCATTGTAATCCCCAATAATTCATTAAGTGTATATATTTTATCATTGATTTCAGGCTGTTATGGTTTTATAGTTCCACCGAGCAGGAATCCATCATCCCGCAGTCACCGACCCCGTTTTGAAAAAGCGGGGCGTCAGGAGGATGTTCAGAGACCTTATTATTTTCTGAATTGTTAATTTGCATTTTAATTGAAACAAATTTTAAAAAAAGCGTTTACCTAAGTTTAGCGCTTTTCGGAATCCATAGTGTATTACATAATGCAAATGGGTCTTTACTTTTGGTGAAATATTTGAAAAGTTTCTTTCTCGAAAGCACCATCTCATGAAGGGTTCATCGAGCGTCTCCTCTACATAACATAAAATATTAAGGTCATATAGAAATTGTAGGAATCTATCAGCAGTTTCAAAGAAAGCTGGTTTTGCTTTTTCATTTTCAGAAATAAATTTAATGAAGGGTAAATAGGCATCTAAATATTCTTCATATGTGAATTTATGTGAACCGTTTAAATACTCAAAGAATTTGAGAAATAGCTCATAATCCGAAGTACTGTAATAAAATGATATCTGATCCTTTATTTCGCCTAATAAATACTCCGATAGTTTTCTTTTAAAGTCAGGATGACCAAAATCCGTCTCGCTGAACACATAATTAGCATCCTT
>JAYEGO010000701.1:0-1515 GCA_034659155.1 Bacteroidota bacterium
TTATCCCCCTTTCAAGTCTTTGATGTTCATAAATATTGTAAATAATATTTTGCTTAATATCTCCGGAAGGGTAATTGGTTGATAAATTAACCGTCTTATAAAATATCTCAATCAAATCATTATCGAAGTTAAATGCACAGAAGTAAAGCGTGTTTGTTTGTTTGGTTGATTTATTCTCAAAAGTAAAAGTGCTGTCTTTTTCCATCACAAGAGGACGGTTAGTAAAAAACATAGCGTTACTTTCGCTTTCTTCTATTGAAGTGTCTATTATTTCTGTTTCTATTTGTGCATGTCCATTCAAACATACCATAAGTAATAATAACAGAATCCATATAATTGTCATATTTCGATTCATGATATCTTTTTTTAGTATTTAGCCTGGGCTACTCAAAAAAACATAACACATATCTGGCTGTTTTTAGCATAAGTAGAGCCCGTTATTGTTTTAATAAGATTTGATTTATCAAAGTACTTATTTCATCACCTTTGGTTAATACCATCATATGTGAGCCCTTCTCAATCAAATAATTAAAGCTTACATTTCGAATTGGAATTGTATGGTCCTTGTCTCCATGAATATGAATAATATCCTCTCTGTATTTGACTCTATTCCATTCCATTATCATGGCAACCGTACGTTTTAAAAAATCTGGGTCCTTATCTTTCAACATTGAAATAAATGTTTCTTTATTGTATTTTCTATCTGGCTCTACAATGGGTTGCATAAACAATGCTCCTTTTTTTAAAAACGCTCCGGAAACCCACTTATAAACAGGAACACTACCTTGAAATTTATAGCGTAGGGGCAATTCTTCCCTGCATTTAGCACTTGAAATTATAATAATTTTTTCAGGATTCAGAAAACTTCCCATTTCTGTTGCCAACATTCCTCCAAGAGATACACCTACAATGATGAATGTGTGGCTGGTATCAATTTGCAGGGATAATACTTTTGCAAAATCTCTTAAATTCCAATCTTTGTCCGGAGTAAAGTATTTTATGTTTTTAGTCTTAAAACTACTGTCGATATCAATATTTTTAAATAATCGATAATCAGATCCCTGGCCAGGAATAAAATAAACAACAGGTTTAGAATCCTGAGCCATTATGTTATTCAGGTTTAAAGTTAGAACAGTTAGAAACAGAAAAAAAGACAATATTTTCATTTTATAAAAAATGATCCTCCAAGGTATACAATATAATTTTAAAAGAGATACCTCCACTTTCGACATTGCAATTTAAGGATTGTGTCACTTTTGTGTTACAAAATAATAATATAGTGTAAGCTGCTGTTAATCAAAGAAAAAGCCAAATTAAGTTGACGCGTATGCCTTCCGGGGCTGTATGTTTTCCCTTTTTCATACCCGGTACCGCGGGGCTGTACCGGGTTAAATCATGTTGAGTTATGGGGATTAATTCGACTTAGCTAGAAGGGATTTTGATAATATACCCCGAATGGGGTATAACTATTAATAACCACCGGTGAAGCCGGTGGTAGTAGGAAAAGCAAGTTAA
>JAYEGO010000702.1:0-6700 GCA_034659155.1 Bacteroidota bacterium
ACAATATGACCAATAATACTAATATCTTTCAACTGTATGATTTTATTATGGTCATGGATCTTCACCGTAAATAACAACTCATAATCCTCTCCTCCATTTAATGCTGCAGTTAAGGGATCCATATTCAATTCTTCAGCTGTACGTGCAGATTCTTCAGATATTGGAATTTTTTCTGAATAAATATGACAGCCGCAATTCGAAGACTTACTAATATGAAAAAGTTCTGAAGTGAGTCCATCAGAGATATCAATCATGGATGTAGGAATAACCTCTTTCTTCCATAAAGATTCGATAATATCTTTCCTGGCTTCAGGTTTTAATTGTCGTCCAATAATATATTCATATCCTTCAAGGCTGGGTAAACTCCCTTTCCCCTTATCAAATAGCACTCTCTCTCTCTCCAGAACCTGCAATCCAAGGTATGCACTTCCCAGGTTTCCTGTAATACAAATTAAATCATTTTCTTTTGCCGAATTCCTGAAGACCGCATTTTCTCCAACCGGATCTCCGATAACTGTAATACTTATAGTCAACCCGGTTAAAGATGTGGAAGTGTCCCCACCCACTATATCAACACCATATTTTTTGCAAGCCAGCTTGATGCCTTCATAAATTCTTTCAATATCCTCAAGCATAAATTTCGAAGAAATACCAAGCGAAACAGTAATTTGCTTTGGTCTTCCATTCATGGCATAAATATCCGAAAAATTTACAATTGCAGCTTTGTATCCAAGATGTTTAAGAGGAGTATAAGTGAGATTAAAGTGAACCCCTTCAAGTAATAGATCTGTACTTACCAGAATGTCTTTATCCCTGTATCTCAATAATGTAGCGTCATCCCCAACTCCAAACACAGTGCTTGTATTTTTGTTTTTTAAACCTTTCGTTAGTCGGTCAATTAATCCAAATTCTCCAATTTCAGAAAGTTCTGTTTTAGACTTGTTTTTATCTTCCATTTTTGTTTTATAAATTATCTATGAATAAGCCAATATCATCTTTATGTGATAAAAAAAATCTTATCTTTGTCCTTATTTAGATTAAATACTAATAAGGAGGGGTTCGGGGAAAACAAATTGCCCTGTGAGTGCAAAAATATGGAAAAAGAGCAAGATAAAATATTAAATGATATAACCCAGGGAGAATATAAGTATGGTTTCTATTCTGATATTGAAATGGAAACTATTCCAAAAGGACTAAATGAAGATACTGTTCGCAGGATCTCGAAAATGAAAAATGAACCTGATTTCATGCTGGAGTATCGTCTAAAAGCGTTCAGGTACTGGCAATCCATGAGAATACCTGATTGGCCCCATTTAAGAATTCCTGAGATTAATTATCAGGATATAATCTATTATGCTGCACCTAAGAAAAAGCCTGTTCTGGATAGTCTGGATGATGTAGATCCTGAATTGAAGGAAACTTTTGATAAACTGGGAATTTCTTTGGATGAGCAGAAAAGACTTACAGGGGTTGCAGTGGATGCAGTAATTGATAGTGTTTCGGTAAAAACCACATTTAAGGAAACACTTGCTGAATTGGGAATTATTTTTTGTTCATTCAGTGATGCTGTTCAGGAGCACCCCGACCTTGTTAAGAAATATATGGGATCTGTGGTACCCTATTCCGACAATTTTTTTGCTGCCTTAAATTCTGCGGTATTCAGTGATGGATCTTTTTGCTATATCCCCAAAGGGGTTCGTTGTCCTATGGAGCTTTCGACTTATTTTAGGATCAATGCGGCCAATACCGGACAATTTGAAAGGACATTGATTGTTGCCGATGAAGGATCTTATGTGAGCTACCTGGAAGGTTGTACAGCTCCGCAAAGGGATGAAAATCAACTTCATGCTGCAATTGTTGAAATTGTTGCCATGGAAAATGCAGAGGTTAAATATTCTACGGTGCAAAACTGGTATCCAGGAGATAAGAATGGTGTAGGGGGGATTTTTAATTTTGTTACCAAGCGAGGAATTTGCAAGGGAGATAATTCTAAAATTTCATGGACTCAGGTAGAAACAGGCTCAGCTATTACCTGGAAGTATCCCAGTTGCATTCTGAAAGGCAATAATTCAGTAGGAGAATTTTTTTCGGTGGCTGTTACTAATAATCATCAGCAGGCAGATACAGGGACCAAGATGATACATATTGGAAAAAATACAAAAAGTGTCATTGTTTCAAAAGGAATATCAGCAGGCAAAAGTGATAATAGCTATCGGGGTCTTGTAAAAGTCTTGAAAAATGCAGAAAATGCCAGGAATTTTTCTCAATGTGATTCTTTGCTGTTGGGAGATCGTTGTGGTGCTCATACTTTTCCCCATATAGAAGCAGATAATCCCAGTGCAATTATAGAGCATGAAGCAACTACATCTAAAATAGGGGAGGATCAGATATTTTATTGCAACCAGAGGGGGATTTCAACTGAAGATGCAATTGGTCTTATAGTAAATGGATATGCCAGGGAAGTGTTAAACAAACTACCGATGGAGTTTGCAGTGGAGGCTCAAAAACTGCTTCAGATCAGCCTGGAAGGTAGTGTAGGGTAAGTAAAGAAAGATTAAAGATAAAAGAAAAAATAGCACCGGGCTTTAGCCTGGTGTATAAAAGTGATAGCTAAAAGAGGTCCGTACCGAAACGTCAAATAGAAATAAATACAGTTCAGGACCGCAAGACTAACGCCAGAGTGAAATAGGGGCGAAAACATAGTAAAACTAAATAAAATTAGAACATACAGATGCTTATCATAAAAGACTTACATGCTGAAATTGACGGCAAAGAAATACTAACTGGGATAAACCTGGAATTAAAAGCAGGAGAAGTTCATGCAATTATGGGTCCAAATGGGTCTGGAAAATCAACATTGGCTGCTGTGCTATCAGGAAGAGACCTGGTTAAAGTAACTAAAGGGAAGGTGCTATATAAAGGGAATGACCTGCTTGAGATAAGCCCTGAAAAAAGAGCTCATGCAGGGATCTTTCTTGGGTTTCAGTATCCCATAGAGATACCGGGTGTAAGTATGATAAACTTTATGAAAACTGCCATAAATGAACAACGTAAAGCCAAAGGTCTGGAACCTATAAACCCCTCCGATTTTTTAAAGCTTATGAGAGAGAAAAAGGCCCTGGTAGATATGGATTCTTCTTTGACAAGCAGGTCTGTAAATGAGGGGTTTTCCGGAGGGGAGAAAAAGCGAAATGAGATTTTTCAAATGGCTATGCTGGAGCCTGATCTTGCAATTTTAGATGAAACCGATTCGGGGTTGGACATAGATGCTCTCAAAACTGTGGCTAATGGAGTGAACAAGTTAAAGACCCCTGAAAATGCATGCATAGTGATAACTCATTACCAGAGATTACTGGATTTCATAATTCCCGACCGGGTTCATGTCTTGTATAAGGGGAAAATTGTTAAATCCAGTGGAAAAGAACTTGCCCTTGAGCTTGAAGAAAAAGGTTATGACTGGATAAAGAAGGAAAATGATAAGTGATTTACCATGAGATTGAATATTCATGAATGAAGTTGAAACATACAGGAATCAAAGATTTGATTTTGAAAATCTGTTCAATCAGTCAGAAAAGACCAATGGGCATGTTGTACCATTTCTGAAAACAGTAAGAGAAGATGCCGCAAAAACCTTTATGGAAAAGGGATTACCTGGAAAGATCGACGAGAATTACAAATATTTGCCGCTGGATTCTTTATTTTCGCAAGAATATTATTATAGGTTTCTCCAGGAGATTGTTCATTTTGATATCAATCATGTGTTTCGATGCGATATCCCTGACTTAAATACTCATCTTGTAATTTTACTGAACGGGTTTTATTATGGAGGTAAAGACCGCTTGATTGAATTACCTGAAGGAGTGAAGTATGGAAGCATGATGCAGGCAGCTGTAGAAATGCCTGATGTTTTTCAAAAACATTATTCAAAAGCGACAGCAATTAAAACAGATGGTCTTGTTGATATGAATACTGCTCTTTCAAGAGATGGCTTTTTCATATATGTGCCAAAAAATACTGTCGCGGGCAAACCAATTCAGGTTGTGAATCTAATTTTGTCTGCAAAGGATCTGTTTTTGCAACCAAGGAATATGGTAGTTCTGGAAGAAGGTGCCGGTTTAGAACTGGTAGTTTGCGATCATGCGCTTTCGAAGAAAAGATCATTGTCAAATTCTGTGACTGAAACAGTAGTGGGAGAGAATGCAAAACTCGATTTTACAGTATTACAAAATGATCATAATTTTGCTTCACAAATCAATTATCATTTTATTGTCCAGGAAAAGGATAGTAGGGTTGATACTAACACCATTTCACTTCATGGAGGATTGATCAGGAATAATCATTATGTAAAATTGAATGGGACTGGTGCACAAAATTACCTGGGAGGCCTTTACCTCACAGATAAAGATCAGTATCTTGACAATTTTGTATTTGTCGATCATGCAGTTCCGCAATGTTATAGCGAGCAGTTTTTCAAGGGTGTTCTTGATGACAGGGCCAAAGGGGTTTTCAATGGAAAAATACATGTACGACAGGATGCTCAAAAAACACAGGCTTATCAAAAGAACAACAGCATCCTGCTTACAGAAGATGCAAGGATGCATACAAAACCTCAACTTGAAATTTATGCAGATGATGTAAAATGTTCTCATGGGGCTACGGTAGGACAGATCAATGAGGAAGCTATGTTTTATTTAAGATCCAGGGGAATCCCGGAGAAAGAAGCCCGGTTGATGATGATGTATGGATTTGCGCATGAAGTGATCAGTAAAATACGGATTGATTCATTAAGAAAGAGAATTGAAGATTTTGTGCAAAGACGCTTGAGAGGAGAACTTGCCAAATGTGAGAATTGTTCCAGACTGTGTACTTAATTCAGTGAGACTGTGATTTTAATTATTCACCATGCTTGATGTTCAAAAAATAAGAAATGATTTTCCCGCCCTAAACCAGATGGTATATGGGCAGCCACTGGTATATTTTGATAATGGAGCAACCACAATGAAGCCTACAGTGGTAATTGACACATTAGAAGAGATATATTCAAAACGAAACAGCAACGTACACAGGGGAATTCATTACCTGAGCCTCAGAATGACAGAAGAATATGAAGAGGCCAGAAAAATGGTCAGGAAATTTATCAATGCCGGATCTGACAGAGAAATTATTTTCACAAGCGGTACAACAGCATCAATAAATACCATTTCTTCAACATTTGGAGAGGAGTTTGTAAAAGAAGGTGACGAAATTCTTATTTCTGCAATGGAGCACCATTCAAATATTATTCCATGGCAAGTTCTTGCAAAACGTAAATCTGCCATATTAAAAGTTATTCCCATGAATGACCGGGGAGAAATTGTCATGGAAAAGCTTGATGATTTGATGCATGAAGGCACCCGGATTCTGGCTATAAATCATGTGTCAAATGCACTGGGCACTATCAACCCCGTAAAAGAAATCATACAAAAAGCCCATAAAAAAAACATACCTGTGCTGCTGGATGGGGCACAGGCTATTCCTCATGGGATTGTGGATGTGCAGGATCTGGACTGTGATTTCTATGTATTTTCAGGACACAAGGTATATGGGCCAAACGGGATAGGGGTTTTGTATGGTAAAGAAGAATGGCTGGAAAAACTACCTCCCTGGCAAGGTGGGGGAGATATGGTGGAAAAAGTGAGCTTTGAAAAAACAATCTATGCAGACTTACCTTTTAAATTTGAGGCAGGAACTGCAAATTACCCCGGGGCTGTCGGATTGGCGAAAGCTCTTGACTATATTGATGCACTTGGAAGAGAGCGGATTACGGCTTATGAAAAAGAATTGCTCAACTATGCTACTTCCAGGCTTTCCGGTATTGATGGTTTAAAAATATTTGGTACCGCTGCCAATAAGATAAGTATTGTATCTTTCCTGCTTGAGGGAATACACCAGGAAGATGCCGGGATGGTACTCGATAAAATGGGGCTTGCGGTAAGAACCGGAACACATTGTGCTGAACCGGTAATGACCAGGTTTGGAATTGATGGAACCGTACGCGCATCTATGGTTTTCTATAATACCAAAGAAGAAATTGATCGTTTATGTGAGGGCTTGATTAAATTAAGACAAATGTTTAGATAATGACTTTAAAAGAAGTACAAGATCAGATTATCGAAGAGTTTGAGATCTATGAAGATTGGATGGATAAGTATAATTATCTGATTGAACTTAGTCAGGGCCTTCCAGCTCTGGATTCTAAATATAAAACCAGGGAGTACCTTATTGAAGGTTGTCAGTCAAAAGTCTGGCTATACGCTGAAATGGATGGAGATGTAATTAGCTACGCTGCTGATTCAGACGCTATTATTACAAAAGGAATTGTAGCTTTGCTCATTAAAGTAATGTCTGGCAGAAGTCCTGAGGAATTAAAAAATGTTGATTTGTTTTTCATCGATAAGATTGGCTTAAAGGATAATTTAAGTCCTACCAGGGCAAATGGTCTGTTTTCAATGGTGAAGCAAATGAAACTTTATGCCCTGGCTTATTTTGCAAAACAACAATCATAATAATATAAAAATGGCTGATGAAAATAATTTTGTACAATTAGAGACCAGGATTGTTGAGGTATTAAAAAACATTTATGATCCTGAAATACCTGTAAATATTTATGAATTGGGACTTATCTATGAAATAGTGGTGGATGAAGATAGTACGGTTCATA
>JAYEGO010000703.1:0-6694 GCA_034659155.1 Bacteroidota bacterium
CCGGGCCTCCATAGGCTCTACTTCTTTCACTCTTGTCCCAGGGCCCATGATGCTTCATATCCCAACGAAAACGATTAGTTCCGGCATTATTTGTCAGGGTTGTGCTTCCCATATTCCTTCGGTAATAAGCCATCATTTCATTTTCTTCACCGATTTCTGTTAGCTGTTGACTCAAATAAGTGCGTATCACCTTTTGATCATTATTCAGGATTTCAAGTTTTATGACCTGGTCAGATTTATTTTGTAAATAATAGTCAATAATTACAGATGGTGATGGGTATTCAGGAACTGAATTGCTTCCAGTACCTCTAAATCGAAACCGATAAGTATCCAATGGTTTAAAAAGAACCGCTTCATCATTGCTTTCAAGATTATGCAATGATGTGACATTATCCATGATCCAGAATGAGCGCCCCATTGTAGATAGAACCAGGTCATTGCGGAAGATTTTTATATCCGTTACCGGGGTTATAGGAAGATTTTGTTGAAAGGGAACCCAGTTGAGACCATCATCGAAAGAAATGAAGACTCCGAATTCAGTGCCTGCATAAAGCAAACCTTCTTTGTTCGGGTCTTCTCTAACCACCCTGGTTGGATAATCTATTGGGATGCCATTTTGACCTGTAGTTAACAGTTCCCAGCTTTTCCCATAATCCCAGGTTTTATAAATATAGGGATGCCAGTCTCCCAGTTGGTAGCGTAAAACTGCTATAAATGCTTTTCCTTCCTTATGAGGAGAAGGTTCTACACAATCTACCCTGCCTCCTTTGGGGAGATCTTCAGGACTTACATTTTCCCAGTCAGTACCAGCATTTTTTGTGACATGAACGGGTCCGTCGTTTGCACCCACCCAGATAAGACCTTCTTTGAGGATGGATTCGCGAATTGAATAAATAGTGCTGTAGTATTCTTCTCCAGTAATATCCCTGGTGATCGGGCTACCTGAATTTACCTGTTTATCTGGTTCAAACGCTGTTAGATCTGGTGAAACAATCTCCCATGTTATTCCATCATCCGTTGTTTTATGAAGATATTGAGAGGCATGGTATACTACATTAGGATTGTGTATTGACACATGGATGGGGGAGACTCTTTGAAACCTGTATTTAAGATCTTTGGGGTTATGGCTGTATATGTTTGTAGCCCCAACATAATACTGTTTTTCCTGCCCTGTCCGTTTATCGTATACGCCAAACCTACCCTTGCAATTTGAATAAATGATATCAGAATTTCCAGGTTTAGGAACTGCAGGCCCGGTTTCACAACCGCCTACCGAAAGCCAGAAACCGGAAGCCCCGGAGGGGGCATTATAAGGAGGCAGGCTTGGAACAGCAATAGTACTATTGTCCTGTTGTCCAGCATACAACCAGTACGGATATTGATCATCTACCTCCACCTGGTACAATTCGGCCGTGGGCTGGTTGCGTTGTGTGGACCAGGATATTCCTCCATTTTGAGTGATATTTGTCCCTCCGTCATTAGATTGAATAAACTCCAGCGTATCATTCGGGTTTATCCAAATATCATGGTTGTCTCCATGAGGCGGGCGTAAATTCTTCCAACTCACGCCTCCATCAGTAGAATGTAAAAACCTTCCGGCCATCACATATAGTGAGTTTGCGTTGAGCGGGTTGGCTTCAATGTTGCAGTAATAAAAAGGGCGATTTATTATGCCTGGATTTGTACTAATCAGTTCGAATGATTCACCCATATCATTGCTCATATACAAACCTCCTTCCCCTTCAGGTGCTTCAACCAGGGCATATAGCTTTTGGGGATTAGCGGGAGACACTGCCAGGTCAATTTTACCAATCAATCCATTCGGCAGGCCCCGGGTTAATTTTGTCCATCTACCACCTCCATCTTCAGATTTATAAATACCACCAGCTTTGTCACCACCCGATATAATTGTCCATGGCTTTCGTTCTGTACGCCACATGCTTGCATATATAATTTCCGGATTGGAAGGAGCAAACTCGATATCTACAGCACCAATGGTATCGGACAGGTAAAACACATGCTGCCAATTTTCTCCTCCATCCCGGGTGCAGTATATTCCGCGTTCCTTGTTGGGTTGAAATGCCTGCCCTATTGCCGCTACAAAAACTATATCAGGTTGATCAGGATGAATTTCAAGAGCACCAATCTGTCCTACTTTTTCCAGTCCTACATGCTTCCATGATTTTCCACTATCTTTTGATTTATAAACTCCTTTTCCGGTTATTACGTTCGATCTTAATCCATCCGATCCTGTACCAACATATACTATTTTAGGATTAGAAGGAACCACCCGGATAGCACCTATCGATGGCGTAGAAAAATATCCATCTGATATATTTTTCCAATTGATTCCATAATCTTCAGTTTTCCAGACTCCTCCACCTGTGCTTCCCATATAATAAGTCCCCGGAATAGAAGCAATACCTTCAACTGTGGTTACTCTGCCTCCCCGGGTAGGCCCAACATTCCGGTATTGAAATGCATGGAATAATTCTTGTTTCCCAACAGCGGGGTGATTTTCAGTTTGAGCAAATGCAGGTATAGAAAAAACCAAAAAAATCAGGAAGGCAAACCTGTTTTTACCAGGATGTTTCATAGTGATAGAAATAAGTTTAAAATTGAAAAATGAAAATACAAAATATTTGTAGCCCAAATAAAGTATGTAAGGAGCAATTATTACTTTTTCTTAAGCATCTGTCCACCACGTTCACCTGTGAATTCACCTGATTTACGTACTACTTTGCCATTAACCATCACAAAATCAAACCCTTCTGCTAAAAGATGTGGGTTTTCGTAATCAGCTTTATCCTTAACTTTATCCGCATCAAAAACCAGGATATCTGCTGCAAAACCTGTTTTTATCAGGCCTCTTTTCTGTTTTGTGAGTCCCAGAGTGCGAGCTGGCAAACCTGTCATTTTATGAATAGCCTGTTCAAGCTTGAGAGCTTGTTTCTCTCGTACATAATATCTTAGTACTTTGGCAAAAGAGCCATAACCTCTGGGGTGCTGCATTGTTGGTGAGCCATCTGAACTGATCATTACATAAGGATCTATCATTAACCTGTCTTGTAGTTCCTGGTCCATTACAAAATATGCAGCACTGGCACCACCAGGACCAATATCATCAATAAGAACATCTTCGAAGGCTTTGTTCATTTCGAGAGCTACTTGTTCCAGGGTTTTTCCGGCCCAGGGCTGGGTTCCAAACAAAGTAGCTGCAGGGCCGTTTCTAAGTGCAATCCTTTCACGTAGGTATTCAGCCAGTTCTTCACGTTTCTGTTTTACCACTTGCTTATAATCATTTGGTGGCTTTGCCCACGATGGGAAAACAATTCCTATGCCAGTATAACTTGCTGTATACGGATAGATATCGCCTGTAACCCGGGTTCCTGACTTTCGCGCTTTTTCCATTTGTTGAAGGATATGTTCAGCCTGCTCCCTTCCTTTTCCGTATACAATTTTCATATGTGATACCTGTACTGCGCTTCCGCTTCCTTTTCCCTGTTGCAATAATTCAGCGATAGATTCCGAAATTTTATCCTTATCCTCGCTGCGAACATGACTATGTATAATCCCTTTTCTTTTGGCAACAGGAATTGCAATAGCAACCAACTCATCAAGATTAGAGAAAGAACCGGGCTGGTATTCGAGTCCTGTAGACAAACCAAAGCAACCCAGATCCATTGCTTCTTCTACCAGCCAGGCCATTTCATTCAGACTGGAAGGATCGGGGTTTGGGTTGATTTTCACCCCGGATTGATCGCGAATAGACCCATGACCTACTAAGGTTGCCACATTTAGTGATGGCCTTGCTTCTTCCACATCTGTCATCCATTCCGAAATATTTGCCGGACTGACACCATCCTGACCAAGAACAATAGTGGTTACCCCCATAGCAATAAAATTATTGAATTCAGGAGTGGCAATTGGGTCACCATGAGTATGACTATCAATAAATCCAGGAGTTACCACCATGCCGGTAGCGTTAATAGTTTGAATTACATCAATTTCATCCGGATTGATTTTTCCAATTTTAACAATTTTTCCGTCCAGGATCAAAATGTCTGAATCAAAACCCTTTTTTCCTGAACCATCAATAATTGTTCCCCCATGAATAAGATAATCATAGTTGTCATCTTTTTGTTTGATAGTACATGAGCTGACAAGTATTATTAGAGCAAGAAAAAGTTTAGTAAGCCTATTTAGGAATAGCTTCCATGCATACATAGCTTTCATGTTTTATAATTTTTTAAATGTCATACCGTTTATTGCCAAACCTGATACTTCACCTTTATAATCTAGTTGGAAAACCATAAGATCACTCTTCAAATGTTTCTCTGGTCTGATCACCTCAAAGGTATCAAAATGCCAGTGATTTAATTTTCCGGAGATGGAAGAAGTAAATGAAAGAGTCAATTTATTCTCCTTATAAGAAATAGTAATATCCCCATAAAGATCATCACGGTATATTCCGGCATATTGATCTAATGGTAGGCTGGGCTTTGTGTTTTGCACTCTTTTATCAATCATGCTGGTTCGTCTGGTTTTTTGTCTATTCCTGATTCCATCGTACAATTCAAGAACTTCTTTATTCCAGTCACGGGAATTATCCTCATCAATATACAGGTCAATTGCTTTATACATAATAGCATGCCGGAGCTCGGCATGATCAAGGTTGCTAAATACATAAATCCCAAAATCATTTTCCGGAACCATGGCTATAATAGCCACAAGTCCGCCAAGGCTACCTGTATGAAAATATGTGGCCCTGCCTTTATAATCATGCTGAAACCAACCCATGGCATAAGTTGTCCAGTTTGGATTGGTGAGCTGCGAAGTGGGATAAAAGTTTGATTTGGGAATGATAGTCTGTGGGGAAAATAATTCAGAAAAAGTTTCAGGTTTCAGTAATGCTTTATCTCCAATTTTCCCCTCATTCAGTAAAAAATCAATCCATATTGACATGTCGTCTACACAAGACCACATCGAACCGGCAGGTCCAATATTGTCTGCATAATCTGATTTTATTATCTCTACAGATCCATCAATATTGTAATGAGGGGAAACATAATTTTCTTTGTCTTCCAGGTATTTTAGCATCGGAACGGTCCTGGTCATTTCCAGGGGATCAAGTATCCTTTGCTGGATAAAATCCTCCCATCGAATACCGGTTGCTTTTTCTATTAGTTTACCCGCTGCCAAATACATAACATTCTGGTAAGTGTAACCAGACCTGAATGAATATGCAGGTTTTGCATAGCGCATTCTTCTCAGTATCTCATCTTCAGAATAGTCTGCCAGCCAGAGCATATCTGTATTCCCAAGTCCCGCACGGTGGCATAAGAGATCACGTATTTGAAGTTCACTGCTTACATAAGGATCGTACAATTGAAATTCCGGGAAGTACTTTACTACGGGGTCGTCCCAGTCAAATACCGCTTCATCAACCAGCATGCCAATGGCCATAGCAGTAAAGGCTTTGGTTGTTGAAGCCATTGCAAACATAGTTTTGGTATTCACACTTTCGTTCTTGCCTAACTCCTTAATACCATAGCCCTTTGAAAATAATACTTCCCCGTTTTTTACTATGGTAACGGCCAGGCCGGGTGCCTTCCAGTCTTCTTTTGCCTCTTGTATAAAACTATCAAGCAGGCTATTCGTTTTGGATATTTCCTGTCCAAAAACTGTGAAAGTCGAGATGAATAAAATGATGCCTATGTAAATGAATGCTTTTCTCATAACTATTGAATATTTTAAATTACCATGATCTAAACCTGTATGTCTTTTGGTTCACGGTTTATTAACTTGAGTTCGTAATATGGAGGTACTAATATAGTAATAACTGCCCATAAGTTTGTTTCTTACTCGTCTGACCACTCATGGTTATGACCAGAAAATAAACTTATCCTTTTACTCGACAAACTATCTATTAGTGGTCTGACGAGTATCTTGAATAAATTGGATTCCGAGGTATCAGACCAGATGTTAAATCTACTCACCAGACTTTTTCTCATATAACTTAATAAAAACACCCCTTTTCCTGAATTCCTTTCGCAATATAAAATTAGTATTTAAGATATCAATTTCATAGTCTTCAAAATCGTTATAAACATTTGAATATAAAACAAATCTATCTGTCTCCAGATCTTTTGGGTGAAAGGAGCGATGATCATCATTCAGTTTAAGATATCTCTGTTCTGCCAGGTTGGGAAATGTACATCCAATATTGCTTATATCTATATCTTCCTGGTCTAAATAATTATGCATTTTATCAAGTAAACTATAATGGGGGAGATGTGCAAGACTTGAATCCCATCCCTGTGAAATTTTTTCAGGATAGATCCACAGGTTTCCGGTCAGAAGCCCGACCAGGGAAATTGTATAAAGTATATATTTCAGCTTTTGGGATTTTATTCTATTGAAAATCAGGTAGGCTGTTAGCAGTGTGAAAATCAGGTAAACTGGCATTAAATATCTATGTCCTGATAGACTTTTATAAGCTAGCAGGGGAATGGAAAGGACAAGCAGGGATAAAATCATAAAGATTCCAAGTTTCTTGAAATCTTGATCTTTAAAATTGTCCCTGAAAAACATAATAAGTAGTACAAGGCCTATGATCCACAGGAATAACCTGCCGAAATCTATAAGACGCCACACCAGAATCCCTGAATTAAAAAGCAGGTCTTTCCATCCA
>JAYEGO010000704.1:0-1506 GCA_034659155.1 Bacteroidota bacterium
GATTCAATTGGTGACTTTAAACTATCTGGTAGGATTGTTTTGGACCTTAGTATATTCCATACCTGATGAACCTCTGCCTGCCGGCTGGAAGCCTGGGGTTATTGATTATCTGGATGTTATAGGAGGTTGTGGCTTTTCCTACATCGAACTCACGTTAAGGAATAAAAACATGGCTTTTGAGATAGACCCCTTATTACTTGAATCCTTTCCAATAAATGTTAAGCTTTTTATTCCTCAGGCTTTTCACCAAGATCTTCAAACTCAACATTTGTAAAACTATCAGCACTTTTTACATCTTCAGATGTTTTAGAGCTCTCATCAGGAATTCTATCAAGAATAACAGGCTTGGCTTCTTTAATAAACTCAATCACTTCTGCCAATCCATCAGAAAACTTCTCAAAATCTTCTTTATACAAAAAGATTTTATGCTTTTCAAAAAATGGTTTACCGTCGCGATTGAATCTTTTTTTACTTTCGGTAATGGTCAGGTAATAATCATTTCTACGAGTGGCCTTTACATCAAAAAAATAAGTTCGTCTTCCTGCTCTTACCGCTTTTGAAAAAACATCCTGCCGATCATAATTATCATTTCCCTCTTTCTTCTCAGTTGCATCTTCCATACTTAGATTATTTTATTGTTAAGGCTTTTTAGTTGTGTTCAAAAGTAAAAAATATATTTTAGAATTTACAGACTTTTACTTTTCAAAGCTTCTTCCAGGATATCTTTTATTTATTTTGCTGATGAAATAAAAGATAGTACTTTTGTGAGGTTTTAAAAAGTTCTTTAAGATAATGATTAACAGAAGGTTATTGAGAATCAAGCTACTTCAGGCATTTTATGCTTACACAAAAAGGGATAATGATTCAATTCCGTATGCCGAAAAGGAGCTGTTGCACAGCATAGAAAAGTCATTTGACCTGTATTATTTTTTATTGCTTTTGCTGGTTGATATTGTTGATTATGCCGAGGCAAGAATTGACCAGGCACGGCAGAAAATGATTCCCACTCACACTGACTTGAACCCAAATACCAGATTTATAGATATCTGGTTTGTAAAAGAGCTTCGGGATCATAGTATTTTTAAGAAGGCAGTTAAGAATAAGGGCATAAGCTGGTTAAATAGCCCGGAGCTGATTAAAACTATGTTTCTGGAGGTGAAGGAATCTAATGTCTATAGTGAATTCATGGCTAAAGAGGAGGATGATCTGCAGAGTGAGAAAAAACTTCTTTTAAGTATTTTTACTGAAGTTATTGCTCCTTCTGAAGATCTTTGCCAGATACTTGAGGATCAAAGTATATATTGGAATGATGATTCTGCATTTATTATTAGCAGAATACTTAAAGATATAAAAAGGTCAAATCCCGGGAATTTATACATGCCTGAACCAGGATTGGTATTTAAGGAAAAGGATGACGAATTTTTCGTAAAAAATTTATTTAGAAAATCTATTATTCACCAGGAGGAATACAGGGGATTAATTGAAAAGTATGCAAAGAACTGGGAT
>JAYEGO010000705.1:0-6658 GCA_034659155.1 Bacteroidota bacterium
ATGTTGAAATACATGGAGACGCAAAAGAATCACTACAATCATTGATTCCTAAAGTTGAGAGAAATTCACACAAAAACTGGCTCTCTGAATTCAAGTCTTGTATGAATTCTGAATATGAGAAAGTGATTCTGGAAGAGTGTTTTCCAAAGAAAGGAAATATCAGAATGGGTGAAGTAATCCGGCATATCTCTGAAAAAACAAAAGGTGATGCCATTATTGCAACCGATGTGGGCCAGCACCAGATGGCAAGCGCCAGGTATTATAAATTCAACAAACCTAACTCCCTGGTAACATCCGGAGGAATGGGGACAATGGGCTTTGGACTGCCGGCTGCTATTGGGGCTAAAATTGGAAAACCAAACACCCCTGTCATCTCTTTTAGTGGAGATGGAGGATTCCAGATGACAATCCAGGAACTGGGAACTATTATGCAATACAAATTACCTGTAAAAATGGTTATCCTTAATAATAGTTTCCTGGGAATGGTAAGACAATGGCAGGATATGTTTTTTGATAAAAGATATGCCTCAACAGAAATGATTAATCCCGATTATATTAAAATTGCTGAAGGATATGGCATAACTGCAAAAAAAGTAGTTGCCCGAAAAGATCTTGAACAATCTATAAATACTATGCTGGAATCAGAAGGACCTTACCTTCTTGAAGTCATGGTAGAAAAAGAAGGTAACATCTTCCCAATGATTGAACCGGGGGATTCTGTTTCAGAAATTAAACTTAAGCTTGAGAGATAATCCAGAAAGTCTAACCGAAAATAAAAACAAAATGGAAGAAGAATTTACAATATCAATATTTTCCGAACACAGTATTGGATTGCTTAACCAGGTAACTATCATTTTTACCAGAAGACAAATCAATATTGAAAGCATTACAGCCTCAGAATCCGCAATAAATGGAATACATAAACTGACAATTGTAGTGAATACCACACGTGGATTAGTTGAAAAGGCAGCCAAGCAAATTGAAAAACTGGTGGAAGTACTAAAAGTATATGTACATACAATCGAAGAAATTATTTACCAGGAAATTGCTTTGTATAAAGTAAAAACTACTGAACTCATGGCCAGCAATAAGATTGAGGAAATTGTTAGAACATCAATGGCCAGGTTTCTTGAAATTACTCCAAGCTATGTGGTAATAGAAAAAACTGGGCACAAACATGAAACTACTGAACTGCTCAAGAAACTGGAGCCATTTGGAGTATTGCAGTTTGTGCGATCAGGCAGGGTTGCTATCACAAAACAAATAAAAGAGCCACTTACTTCTTATCTCAAAGAACAGGATGAAGCGAATGGAACTAAATAAACTGAAATAATAAAGTAAACTGATTTAAAAAACTAATAACATCATGGCAAAAATTAATTTTGGCGGAGTCGAAGAGAATGTTGTAACAAGAGAAGAATTCCCCCTATCCAAAGCACAGGAAATCTTAAAAGACGAGATAATTTGCGTTGTTGGCTACGGAGTGCAGGGACCTGCTCAATCATTGAATATGAAAGATAATGGCTTCAAAGTTATTATCGGGCAATCTCCTGATTTTAAAGAGGACTGGGATAGGGCAATAAATGATGGGTGGATACCCGGAGAAACTTTATTTCCGATAGAAGAAGCAGCAAAAAAGGCTACAATTATTCAATATTTGGTATCTGATGCAGCTCAAAGAACAGTATGGCCTGCTTTAAAAGAGTGTTTAAACGAGGGAGATGCCTTGTATTTTTCTCATGGTTTTTCAGTTACCTTTAGTGAACAAACAGGTGTTATCCCTCCTGATAATGTCGATGTTATCCTTGTTGCACCAAAAGGATCAGGAACAAGTGTAAGAAGAAATTTTCTTGCAGGTACAGGTATTAATTCCAGCTATGCTGTTTACCAGAACTATACTGGCAGAGCCGAAGAAAGAACTCTTGCCGTAGGTATTGCAATTGGATCAGGTTATCTTTTTCCAACTACTTTTAAAAATGAGGTGTACAGCGACCTTACGGGTGAAAGAGGTGTATTGATGGGTGCAATTGCCGGAATTATGGAAGCACAATATAAAGTACTGCGCCAAAATGGTCATAGCCCCAGTGAAGCTTTTAACGAAACAGTCGAAGAATTAACACAAAGTTTAATTCGGTTGGTTGATGAAAATGGCATGGACTGGATGTATGCAAATTGCAGTGCAACTGCACAAAGAGGAGCCCTTGACTGGAGACATAAATTCCGTGAGGCTGTTCTCCCCGTATTCAACGACCTGTACGAAAGCGTAAAAAGTGGAAACGAAACCAGGATTGTTCTGGAAAGAACCGGGAGTTTGGGTTATAAAAACGAACTGGGAGCAGAATTGAAAGAAATGAGGGAATCAGAATTGTGGCAAACAGGTGAACAAGTTAGAAAATTGAGACCGGAAAAGTAATGCCTGCTGGCAGGAAGAAGGCTGAGGCGAATGAAAACAGCACCGGGCTTTAGCCTGGTGTTAAAAAGAAGTGCCTAAAAGAGGTTCGTACCTAGACCTAATAATAGAAATACATCCACTTTAGAACCGCAAAACAGACGGCAAAGAGAAAGGGGATAAAACGATAAGGCAACTTATGCAGATCGCTTCGCAGTGCTCGCGATGACCAAACTATTATTGAACATTTAAGGTGTAACTTACCACACTAATTATTATAATGTTAACAAAAAGAAACAAAAGATAGAGTTAAAATGAGGGGAAACTAAAAAAAAAATAATTGATCATGGATGAAAAAATTTATGTCTTCGACACAACACTTCGCGATGGTGAACAGGTCCCAGGCTGTCAACTTAATACAGTTGAGAAGATCGAAGTTGGAAAAGCTCTGGAACTTTTGGGGGTAGATATCATTGAAGCAGGATTCCCTATCTCAAGCCCTGGAGATTTTTCTTCCGTTGTAGAATTATCAAAAGCCGTAACCAAACCGGTAATCTGTGCACTCACAAGGGCTGTTGAGGAAGACATTGATGTGGCTGCAGAATCATTGCAATACGCCAAAAGAAAAAGAATTCATACCGGAATCGGAACCTCTTTCTATCATATTAACTACAAGCTGAAGTCAAATCAGGATGAAATTATTGAAAGAGCAAAAGCAGCGGTAAAATATGCAAAGAAATATGTTGAGGATGTTGAATTCTACGCCGAAGATGCCGGGAGGACTGAAAATGAATACCTGGCAAAAGTTGTAGAAGCAGTTATTGCTGCTGGGGCAACTGTGGTAAATATCCCTGATACCACCGGTTATTGTATGCCAGGCGAGTTTGGTGATAAGATTTGTTTCCTAATTGAGAATGTTAAAAACATAAATAAAGCGGTTATTGCCACACATTGTCATAACGACCTGGGAATGGCTACCGCTAACACTTTAATGGGAATACAAAATGGAGCAAGACAGGTGGAAGTAACAATCAATGGCATTGGTGAAAGGGCCGGGAATACTTCACTTGAAGAAGTGGTTATGATATTAAAAAGTCACAAAGACCTGCCCTATACTACAAACATTGACTCTAAAAAGATTCATAAAACAAGCCGGCTTGTTTCCACCCTGATGCGAATGCCCATACAGCCAAATAAAGCAATTGTTGGAAGAAATGCTTTTGCCCACTCTTCAGGAATTCACCAGGATGGTGTTTTGAAAAACCGGGAGAATTATGAAATTATCGATCCAACAGATGTGGGGATCAAAGAATCTTCTATTGTTCTTACGGCCAGAAGCGGAAGGGCAGCTCTTAATCACAGGTTGGAAATTCTGGGATACAAACTGGATAAGAAAAAACTTACTAAGTTATATCATGAGTTCCTTCTTCTCGCCGACAAGAAAAAAGACATCAAAGATGATGATTTGAAGGTGCTTATCGGGAGAACTACTAAAAAAGAGACAGCTATGAAGCTTGATCTACTCCAGGTAGTATGTGGTAAATCAGCAGTACCTATGGCTACTGTCAGATTAAAAATAAATGAGGAAACCATGATGGCAACTGCCTCTGGAAACGGCCCCATTGATGCTGCTTTTTCAGCAGTCAAGCAGCTGATCAAAAGAAAAGTACACCTGGAAGAATTCCTGATACAAGCCATTACACGTGGAAGTGATGATTTGGGAAAGGTGCATGTACAAATTGAAAACAGAGGTAAACTTTATTACGGTTTTTCTGCTAATACAGACATTATTACGGCATCTGTAGAAGCTTTTATTGATGCTGTTTCAAAGTGTTGCAATTTCAAAAATTCAAAAAATGAAATCTCTAAATCTTAAGCTCATTGAAAACAAAAACACTGTTTGATAAAATATGGGATTCCCACGTAGTTTCCTCCATCCCTGATGGTCCGGATGTTCTCTATATTGACAAACACCTGATTCATGAAGTTACAAGTCCCCAGGCATTTACCGGCCTGGAACAAAGGAATTTACCAGTCTTTCGACCAGACCAGATTGTGGCAACTGCCGATCATAATGTGCCTACTCAAAACCAGCATTTGCCTATTCAGGATAAACTTTCCAGGCTTCAGGTTCAAACCCTGACAGACAATTGTAAAACTCATAACATTGAGCTGTATGACCTTAATCATCCTTATAATGGTATTGTTCATGTCATTGGTCCTGAACTGGGTCTTACCCAGCCAGGCATGACAATTGTTTGTGGTGATAGTCATACCTCCACACATGGGGCCTTTGGGAACATCGCCTTCGGAATCGGAACCAGTGAAGTAGAAATGGTTATGGCCAGTCAGTGCGTCTTACAAGCCAAGCCTAAAAAGATGAGAATTACCATAGATGGGAATCTTGCAAAGGCTGTAAGTTCAAAAGATATTATTCTATATATTATTTCAAAAATTTCAGCCAGTGGAGGAACAGGATATTTTATTGAGTTTTCCGGTTCTGCAATAACAGGCCTCAGTATGGAATCCAGGATGACTATCTGTAACATGAGTATAGAAATGGGTGCCCGGGGTGGACTGATAGCTCCGGACAAAACCACCTTTGAATATTTAAAAGGCAAAGAGTTTAGTCCTAAGGCAGAGAGTTGGTACCAGTCCCTTGCAAAATGGAAACAGTTACAAACTGATAAAAATGCTCTCTTTGACAAAGAATGGGATTTCAATGCTGAAGATATCAGACCTATGATCACATTCGGTACCAACCCTGGAATGGCTATGTCGATTGTTGATAGTATTCCACAACTTAATTCAATTTCAAAGGAGAGCAGGGATTCATTTCAAAAATCTTTAGATTACATGGGCTTTGAAGCCGGATCAGAATTGAAAGGCAAAAAAATGGATTATGTATTCGTTGGCAGTTGTACCAATGGAAGAATTGAGGATATACGAGCCTTTTCAAAACTTGTGAAAGGAAGAAAAAAAGCAGACTGGATAACTGCATGGATTGTTCCCGGATCAAAGAAAGTAGAAAAACAGGCAAAAGAGGAAGGCCTGGAGTCTATCCTGAATGAAGCAGGTTTTGAGTTGAGACAACCAGGATGTTCTGCCTGCCTGGCTATGAATGATGATAAAATTCCTGAAGGAAAATATTCGGTCTCAACCTCAAACAGGAATTTTGAAGGACGTCAGGGTCCCGGCGCACGAACATTGCTTGCCAGCCCACTTACAGCTGCCGCTGCTGCTGTTACAGGTAGAATTACCAATCCGGGAGACCTTATGTAAATTCATAAACAAGAAAATTCAAACTATATATTTTAAATAATGCCCATAGAAAAATTTTCAATACTGGAATCTAATTGTGTTCCACTGCAGGTTGAGAATGTTGATACCGACCAGATCATACCTGCACGTTTTCTTAAGGCCACAACTCGTGAAGGCTTCGGAGATAATCTTTTCAGGGATTGGAGCTTTGACGAAAATGGAAATAGGAAAGAGGATTTTGTATTAAATGATCCGAAATTCTCAGGGAAAATTCTTGTTGCAGGAAGAAATTTCGGTAGTGGTTCCAGTAGGGAGCATGCAGCATGGGCCATTTACGATTATGGGTTCAGAGTAGTTGTTTCGAGCTTCTTTGCAGATATTTTTAAAAATAATGCTTTAAACAACGGTCTTCTACCTGTCCAGGTATCAAAAGAATTTCTGACCACCCTATTCCTTCAACTGGGCAAAGATCCAAATACAAAACTCAGGGTAGATTTGAAGGCTCAGGAAATAAGTTTGCTTTCAAACGGGCAGAAAGAAAAATTCCAGATCAGTAGTTATAAAAAAAAATGCTTGCTTAATGGTTATGATGATATCGATTATCTGATTAGTTTGAAAGATAAAATTGTTGAGTTTGAAAATAAAAAGCAATAAAGGGATGGTCATTCAATAGTCAAGCGATTGTCAGACAATTGAATGACGTGATCCGCCGCAGGCGGAGGGCGAGTGACTATTGAGTGACAAAGCAGCGTAATAACAAGCAAGGTTAAGCAACAATCTTTTGACACTATGAAACACAAAATACACTTATTATGAACTTAAACATTGCAGTTCTTCCGGGTGATGGTATTGGACCGGAAATTATTGAAGAGGCAAAAAAAGTGGTGCTTGCAGTAGCGGCAAAATTTAATCATAAGGTGCAATTTACATTTGGTCTTGTTGGCGCCACAGCTATTGATGAAACAGGTAATCCTTTTCCAGATGAAACATTTGAGCTTTGTAAACATT
>JAYEGO010000706.1:0-6589 GCA_034659155.1 Bacteroidota bacterium
ATACCACAGATGATAACGAAAATTTTTATAGCCTTGATCCATATAATCATATGAATATCAGTTTTGGCTATTCAATTGAAAGATGGCTGCCAGGCTCCATGATTCATTTTAAAGTGAATAATATATTTAATTCTGAATATCAATTGATTCGTGCTTACCCGACACCAGGAAGGGCATATTATGTAGGCATTATTTTGAAATTTAAAGCAAGCAGATTAAAGATAAAAGATGACAGCTTATTATCCAAACCCGAAATCCGAAACAATAAATTATTATGAAACCAAACAATTTTAAAGTTTTATTTCTTGCAGTGATTTTCTTATTAACTTATTCCTGTTCAAAAGAGGATGAAAAAAATGAAGATACCGGCTTTGCCCATGGTGTATTTATAGTAAACGAAGGAGCTTACGATTCCAATAACGGCTCCATTACTCACTACAACAAAAAAACATCAACTGTTTCTCCAAATATTTTTACATCCGCAAATGGGCGGAGCCTTGGGGATGTAGTACAATCTTTTGCTGTAATTGGAGATATAGGACTGATTGTGGTAAATCATTCCCAGAAAATCGAGGTGGTTGATATGGAGAGTTTCGAGTCGCTTGGAACCATACTTGGGATAGATTATCCCAGATATGGGCTGGGAGTTTCAGATAGCAAAGCATACATAAGCGACGGCAGTTTTGAGGGTTATGTTTGGGTCATAGATTTATCAGACTTGTCGATAAGTAATCAAATTGTGGTTGGCAAGGGACCAGAAAACCTGATAAAATGTGGCAACTATGTATTTGTTGCAAATAGTGGAGGTTGGGATAAAGACAGCACACTTAGTATTATTGATACCCAGTCAGACCAGGTAAGCAAGACGGTTAATGTTGGTATAGGACCTACAGATCTGGTAATGGATGTTAATGGTGACATATGGGTTTTATGTAAAGGGTTTTTCTCATTTGATCAATACTGGAATCTTACAGTTGAAGATTCTCCAAGATTGGTCAGGGTTGATGGTACAAGTTTCAATATCACTGCCGATCATGAGATATTAACTGCTGGAGGGTTTTTTAGTCCGAACAGGCTTGCAATAAGTGCTGATGGAAAAGCTCTTTACTTTTTAGAGATAGGTGGAATTTATAAAATGAATATCACAGATTCAAATCCTCCATTAAAACCTTTTATTACAGGTAATTATTATGGGATAGATGTAGATCCTGCAAATGGGGATATTTATGCTTTGCCAGGAGTGTTCAATGCAAACGGGGAAGCATCAGTTTTTGACAAAGACGGAATTCTTGTCAATTCATTTGAGGCAGGGATTGGTACAAATGCCGCCGTATTTAAGTGAGACTATGATTTTATAAGTCGCAGACGCAATAAAATCATTAAGTCGAACTCCTGCCTGTCGGCAGACAGGTATCCCGACAGCGAAGCTCGTCGGGATCTGAATAAAGCGAAGTCAAACTCTTGCCTGTGTTGGTGAGGTTCATTATTTTTTGCATGATTTTTGATGCAGCAGGATATATTATTGCCTTCAAGTTTATTTTATTCTTATATTGATGACCTTAATTTTGAGTGTTTTTAAAAACTAAGCATATGAATTTTTACCTACATAATAATTACATCCATGTATAAATCCTTACTACTAGTATTTTTACTTTTATGTTTTCTTCCATTCGGTTCTTATTCACAGATTAGCCAGGGTGGATTTCCACGGGGCACTGATCAGTTGTCCCAGAGCCAGGAATTTGTGAAACTGGAAGTTGAAAAAGTAACAGATATTCAGCAGACGAAAACAATAGAGGAACCAGGAAAAAATGCTCCCTACATGTATGCTCATTCAATTTCAGTGAATTTAAATCCAAATAATTCAGGAATAATAAATAGCCTGCCAAATGGAGGGAAACTCTGGCAAGTGGCAATTGAAAGTGAGGGAGCAAGTTCTATCAGCCTTTTGTTTGATTCATTTAAGCTCACAGAGGGAGCAGAATTATTTATTTATTCTCCTGGGAAAAAATGGGTTTTAGGTGCTTATACCAGTAGAAATAATAAAGAATCAGGGATGCTTGCTACTCAACCTGTTCCGGGAGACAAGGTGCTTGTAGAATGTTTCTTCCCGGATGGCGATGTTAACAGGGGTAAATTGAATATTGGTCAGGTGGGACATGCTTTTAATGACATTTTCGTGAACCAGCTGAAGGATGGAAACTTCAATAGTTCCGGTTCTTGCAATGTAAATATCAATTGTCCCGAAGGCGAAACCTGGCAGAAAGAAAAAAGTTCTGTTGTACGCCTTTCTGTTTATTATGAAATTATAGGGAAATGGGGTTTATGTACAGGGGTTGTGGTAAACAATGTGAATAAAGATGGCAAACCATTTCTTCTTACAGCTAACCATTGTATTGAAAATCAGAACCAGGCAAATACAACGGTTGCTGTTTTCAATTATGAGAGTCCATTTTGTGATGATCTTATTGATGGGTCAATCAGTCAATCTGTTTCAGGAGCACAATTGAAAGCAACGAATACAAAAATAGACTTTTCACTGGTTCAGCTTAGTAAGGCACCACCCATGAATTATCAACCATACTATGCTGGTTGGAATATACTGGGTACAACACCAACACGTACCGTATCCATTCATCACCCTTCAGGAGATGTGAAGAAAATATCTATTGATAATGATTCGCCTGTTACAGGAACATTGCCTGGGTTTGGCTATGATGATAATGTTTTTTGGAATATTCTTGAATGGGACCTTGGAACCACAGAATTGGGATCTTCCGGGGCTCCTTTATTTGATAATAACCACTTGCTTATTGGAACCCTGGTAGGCGGTGAAGCCTCATGCGCGAACTCCATAAACGATTATTACCAGAAAATTTCAGAAGCTTGGGAGAATTACAGTCCTGCAAATGAGCAATTAAAGTATTGGCTGGATCCTGAAGGAACTGGGACTACCTTTCTTACAGGTTTGGATCCTTATGGATCGGTTGTTTGTGAAGATGTGGATAATATTGGTCAGGATGAAATACTTATTTTAAAGCGATTCACAGAAAATGATCCTGATGACGGATACTGGACAGGCCACAATGTTATTAAGACTATCCAGTATGCAGATAAAATATTCAATGTTGAGAATATAAGTCTTCTATCCCTAACCTATAAGGTTGGAAGGGTTGAGTATGACAGCCCATCTGATCATGTAATTTTTAAGGTTTGGACAGGTATTCCTAAGCCTGAAGTGCTTGTAGTTTCTAAGTCTGTGCCCCTCTCAAATTTTAAGGATTCTACAGATTATGTTCTGTATTTTGATTCTATTTACCAGTTTACAGGCAACTTCTGGGTTGGATATGAGATTTTCTATGATAGCCAGGGACCTTATGACCAGTTTGCAGTATTTCAGGTTAATCCCCGGAGTGAATGGGGTGACAATACAGCATTGTTTTACCAGAATGGAATTTGGACTACCTTCAGCAATAATTATTGGAATTCCATGAGAACCTCACTTGGAATTACTGCAAAGTTATGTAATGATATACCAAGTCTTGGAATTCCTTCAAATCCAGTTCTTAATATCTCTGATCAAATCATAGTCCATCCAAATCCAACTAGTGGAATGATAATTATTAATTTCCCTGAGAATATTTTATCAGGAATAACAATGAAGCTTTATTCTTTAACCGGATCTTTAGTCATGGAAAAAAAGCAGGCCCGGGTAACAGGCCCTGTTAATCTTGATATGTCTGGTTTTCATGCCGGAATTTATCTGCTTAGACTGGAGGGAGACGGTTTTGTTGCCTCTAAAAAAATATCTGTTCTAAAATAGATGCTTCCAAATGTTTTCTACAGGTGTACAATTTCTAAAAATAATTATCCTGCCGGGAATAATTTCATTGTTATTTTTTGTTACATCTTGTCAATCCAGACAGGATAAAGATATTTTAGCCCCTGGAAATGAACTTGTTTTGGAGTCTGAATTAGTAGAAGTTAAGTATGCTAAAGGATTTACTGTCAGACAATATCCGGATTATAAAATATTGAAAGTCCATAATCCCTGGCAGGGTGCGCAAGGTATAAGCTTTAGTTATTTGCTTGCCTCTGATTTTAAAGCTATACCTGATTCACTTTTAAAACAGCATATTTTAGTTAGTACCCCTGTTGATCGTATAATTTGTACATCAACCACTCATATTGCTTTTTTAGAAAGCTTACAAAAAACCGGAAGTGTTGTAGGTGTTTCGGGTACCGGTTTAATTACGAATGAGCAGGTAAGAGATAAGCTTAAGGAAGGATTGATTTTAGATATTGGTTATGAACGGTCTATGAATCTTGAAAACCTTGTTTTATTAAAGCCAGATTTAATTATGATGTATGGTATTGAGAGTGAGGTTACAGCATATATTCAAAAAATATCTGACCTGGGAATTCCGGTTGTTATGAATGGAGATTATTTAGAACAAACTCCTTTAGGGAAATTTGAATGGATTAAATTCATTGCAGCATTTTATAACCTGGAGAATGAAGCTTCGATAATTTTTGATTCAATTGCGAACCAATATAATTTTCTGAAACAGAAAACAGAATTCGTTAACAAGAGGCCTACTGTTATGACAGGCATGCCATGGAAAGATGTTTGGTATATTTCTGCAGGAAATACTGTTCTTTCAAATTTCATTAAAGATGCGGGTGGTCAATACTTATGGGAAGACATGGTTTCTTCAGTTGCTATACCTATGGACATTGAAAATGTGTTTAACAAAGCAGGGAAAGCTGATTATTGGATAAATTCAGGGATTGCAGAAAGTTTAAGCGACATTCAGGAGATAGATGATAGATTTAGGTATTTTTTACCCCTTATTCAAAAAACAGTTTACAACAATAATGCACGTTTAAACATGGAGGGAGGAAATGATTATTGGGAGTCGGGGGTTACACAACCACAGCTTGTACTGAAGGACCTTATTAATATTTTTCATTCAGGACTTTTACCTGATTCCAGCCTGGTGTTTTATAAGAAACTTATTTGAGCCGAATGATTGACTTAAGAAAATTGAAGCGGGCAAAAAAGTTGTGGCCACTCCTGGCCCTCGGCATACTTGTTTTGTTTCTTTTTCTATTTGACGTTTTTATTGGATCTGTGAAGATACCTGTTTTTGAGACTCTGAAAATTCTAGTTGGAAAATCTTCGTCCCATTCAGAGTGGGAAGTGATCATCTTCAGCTTTCGTATTCCCAGGGCCCTGACAGCCTTACTGGCCGGGATGGCTCTTTCTGTAAGTGGTTTGCAGATGCAGACTGTTTTTAGAAATCCACTCGCCGGACCATATGTACTTGGAATCAGTTCAGGTGCAAGTTTGGGAGTAGCAATCCTGGTGCTTGGTTTCTCGTCATTTTTATTTCAGGCTTCTTCAAATATGATTGGAGACTGGACTTTGGTACTCGCTGCAAGCTTTGGTTCTGCAATGATTCTCCTTTTAATTTTTGCAGTATCGGTCAGAATTAAGGATATTATGACCATTCTTATTTTAGGAATACTCTTTGGAAGTATTGCTTCTGCCCTGGTGGGAGTTATGCAGTATTTTAGCAATGAATCTCTTCTGAAATCATTTGTTGTCTGGTCAATGGGTAGTTTGGGGAATATTACTATAGACCAGATTAAGGTTTTATCTATTGTTGTACTAATTGGCTTGCTTATTTCTGTTGGATCTGTAAAAATTCTAAATGCCCTTTTGCTTGGTGAAGATTATGCAAAAACCCTTGGCATAAACATTAAAACTGCTCGTGCTATTGTGTTCTTAAGTACCAGTATCCTGGCTGGAAGTGTAACGGCATTTTGTGGTCCCATAGGATTTATTGGGATCGTAGTTCCCCACCTGGGAAGAATGTATTTTCGGACTTCAAATCATGGTTTTTTGATGCCTGGTTCTATCTTAATAGGTTCTGGATTGATGCTAATAAGTGATATGATTTCTCAATTACCAGGATCTGAAAAGATACTTCCTATAAATTCAATCACTGCCCTGCTTGGCATTCCAATTATTATCTGGATTATTATTAAAAGGAAAAGAATTACTCAATAATTCCGGTTTTTATGAGTGACATAAACAAGTATACATTGATCACCCAGGACCTGGAGATTGGCTTTCCTAAACCTCCGGGTAAACCCAATATTTCATTAATGAAGGGAATCTCTGTTACGGCCAAAAAAGGAGAACTGATAGCAATGATTGGTCAAAATGGAATAGGAAAAAGCACCTTACTACGCACTTTAGTTCAATTGCAGCCTGCATTATCCGGGAATGTTATTTTAAACAATATAAACATTGAAAAATATACCCGCCGGGAACTTGCCAGACAGGTAGGGTTTGTATCCACAGAAATAATTAATGCCGGAAATCTTAATGTGTATGATCTGGTTGCACTGGGTCGCTTTCCATATACCAACTGGTTTGGAACGATAAACAAGGAAGATCAGTTTATGATTGATCACTCAATTGAATTGGTTGATTTGGTACATAAGAGAGATAAAATGCTAACTGAAATTTCTGATGGAGAAAGACAAAGAGCAATGATTGCAAGAACACTCTCGCAAG
>JAYEGO010000707.1:0-6544 GCA_034659155.1 Bacteroidota bacterium
TGGCAAGCCTGCGCCCTGCGCCTTCTTCTATTAGCTACCAACTCTGTCAGGTACTCCCTACAGTCGGACGCTGACAGGTTTTTCTTCACTTATCCTCAGCCTTAGCCTTCGCCTTAGCCTCAGCCTTCTTCCATTAGCTACTCATATAAATTCCCACTTTTCTCCATTAGATTATCCTTTATTGTAACTGGGCTGATCCTGTATTCATAAGTATATTCTTTTGCAGGAATACTATATTGTTTATGTGGTTTTGCACCCCAGGAATTATCACCTCCTACTCCCATTTGTTTGAAATCAATATTCAGGGAAATGAAATCTCGCTTTTGTAGCTCGTAGGCATGTAGTGTCCCCCGGCTTTCCTGACTCAAATCTTCCTGGGTAAAGGGGAGGGCAGACCAGCTAAATTGAGGCATGCCAGTTATCATTAACCCTACACCTTCCGGATTAAAAAGGGCAATCCACCTGGTATCACAGCGATTTCCATTTTCCTGTGGACTGATATAAGGAAAATAGAGTTCATCAACACTATTTTCGTAGAGCCCTACAAAGGCAGAAGATTTCCTGTCCCAATAATTTTCATGAGGCCCACGACCAAACCATGTTACCTGTTCAAAATTTCCAGAAAGCTTAAACCTGTTTCCAAACCTGGGCATTTCCGGGAGCTCTTTTGATCCGGGAATAAATGTATTCTTAATATAGACATCTCCATTACCCAGAATGGTATATTCAGTTGCATATTCAGCTTCCTGATCAGTTAATTCGTATTCTGCCACAAGTCGAAAATAAGAATGAGCAAACTCCTTTAATTCCAGTTTTAATACTTTTTTTGATTTTCCAGCCTCTTTCCATATCCCCAATTTATCTGGCATTTTAAAACCAAAATCATTATCAGTTGTTGCTCTCCAGAAATTTGGTTCCGGACCCTTGTTGATCAGGGAATGCCCGAGAAAAATAAAATCATGGATCAAACCAGTTTCTTCATCAATGCTTATCTCAAAGTCTTCCCCGGTTATTATCATCAGATTTTCATCGATTCTCCATTGTAAACCTGGCAGTGGATCTTTACCGGCAATTTTTACATCATATTTATGTGGCAACAGGAATTGTTCACTGGCAACTCTATGCCCTTTTTGCAACAGGCCTTTTTTATCTGCAGTGAAAACAGAAATATTTATGAAATATTCTGCATTTGGAATGAGCTCATTCCCCGGTTGAGGAGTATCAACTACTAATTCTTCTCCTGGAAGAATAGCTATATCAGAGATTTGCCTGGAATCAATTAGCTTTCCGTTTTCCACCAGATCAAATCGAAAATCAAATCCTTCAGTATTAATAAAATGGTAGTTATTTTTTATTCTGATCTTTCCACTTTCTAAGTCTTCAGCTTCAAATTTGAGGTACTGGTAAACTTTTTTTACTTCTGCCAGTGCAGGATGTGGACTGCGATCGGGATTAACCAGGCCATTGATACAAAAGTTATTATCGCTGGGAATTCCCTCCGGACCGTAATCACCACCATAGGCCCAGAATTCTTCTCCCTTATCGTTCTTTTTAACCAGGCCCTGGTCAACCCAGTCCCATATTGAGCCACCTTGCAGTACATCATATGCTTCAATAACATCCCAGTAATCCTGAAGATTTCCGGTGCTGTTACCCATGGCATGTGCATATTCGCAGAGAATGAGGGGCTTATCCTGTGGTTCGCTTGCATAATTTTTTATATGCTGAATTCCTGCATACATGGGACAATAAATATCTGTATTAGGGCCTCTTCCTGCCCTTTCATAATGTACAGGTCTTGAACTATCGCGCTGATGAATCCATTTATAACCTGCCTCAAAATTAACTCCGTCACCTGCTTCATTTCCCATAGACCAGATAATAATGGAGGGATGGTTTTTATCTCTTTCCACCATGCGTCTTATCCTGTCTACATGAGCCTTCTCCCAGACAGGATCTTTAGCAAGAGATTTCTCTCCATAACCCATACCATGCGATTCAATATTTGCTTCATCAATAACATAAATTCCATATTGATCGCAAAGCTGGTACCAAACAGGATCATTAGGATAATGACTGGTTCTGACAGTATTTATATTGTTTTCTTTGAATAGGCGTATATCCTGCAACATTGATTCGTAGGAAATGACATGGCCTGTATATTCATCATGTTCGTGCCTGTTCACACCCTTCAAAAGCACAGCTTTCCCATTAACCAGCAATTGGCCGTTTTTGATCTCTGATTGCCTGAAACCTATTTTATTCCCAACCGTTTCGATGATCTTATTATCCTTATCTCTAATCTGGAGAACCAGATCGTACAGATCAGGGGTTTCTGCGCACCATTGTTTTGGATTGTCAATTTCTTTGGTGAATTCAATCCTGGCAGCTTCCAGTTTGTTTATTTCAATTAGCGTTTTTTCTTTGAAAATGGGTTCTTTACCATCCTTTTCAAAAAGAAGCATTTCAAGAGAATAATCCTTTGCCTTTAGTTTCTTGAAGCTATTTTTAATATCTATCTCAACTTTCAACTGGCCATTTTTATAATTTTCATCAAGTCCTGCATGAACAAAAAAATCCCTGATATGTATCTTTGGAGTTGAATACAGGTAAACATCTCTTTCAATTCCACTTATTCTCCAGAAATCCTGGCATTCCAGATATGATCCATCAGACCACCTAAAGACCTGTATAGCCAGAGTATTATTGCCATCAAAACTCACATAGGGTGTGATATCCCATTCTGCCGGAGTTTTTGAGCCCTGGCTATAACCTACCATGATTCCGTTAACCCATATATACATAGCTGATTTTACAGCACCAAAATGAATGTAGATTTGTTGCTCTTGCCAATTTTCAGGTATTATAAAATCCCTCCGGTACGAGCCAACAGGATTATAATCATGAGGTACACGAGGAGGTTCCGGGCCATTGGTCATTTCAGTGTTAGGGGGTGTTCTATAATCTGCAAATTCATATGGGTGATTGATATAAATTGGAATTCCATATCCCTCCAGTTCCCAGTTTGATGGAACAGGAATATCATCCCATGAACTCACATTAAACTCAGGCAAAAAGAAATCTGAAGGCCTTTGGGCCGGATCCTTTACCCATTTAAATTTCCAGGTACCATTCAATGAAGAATAAAAAGGTGAATTGTCTGGATTGTTAGTTCGTGCATGAACCGGGTCAAGGAAAGGAATAAAACTGGCATGAGCCTGTTCCTTGTTTTTCCCAATGACTTCGGGATTTTCTAAATCAGCTGGAAATTTCTGCTGAGTCCATGCAGAACAATTTGTTATGAGCAAAAAGATAAGGATGATGGAAAGTTTTGAATGTTTCATAGTTGTTTGTATGGTAAAATCTTAGTGAATAAAGATAGCAAATCATCTTCATTAAATAATTCATTTTTATAAACAACCATGCATATGCAACACATAATGCATTTATTCGTCTTTTTCATGGACAAGGGAACCAACTAAACAACACCGGATCATGATTCGCAATTATTTCCTGGTTGCCATGCGCAACCTTATCCGTGAAAAAGGGTATTCTTTCATAAATATTTTTGGACTTGCCTTCGGGTTAGCTGCTACTTTGCTAATTTTTATCTGGGTATTTGACGAGTATAGTTATGACAGGTTTCATGAAAATATAGACAGGCTTTACCGGGTAGAACAGGATCAGGATTATGACGGTGAAGCCTATCATGTAAATGTAACACCTTATCCGGCCGGTGAAGGTTTTGAACAGGAGGTTCCCGAAATTGAAAGATGTGTAAGGGCTGCTTCAAAAAATCCAGCACACAGTCTGAGACAAGAATAAATGTATTTACCTGCCCTGGTTTCTTGCACTATAAGCATTTACAAACTCATCCCTAAGTAAATAGCACACTTTTTTGTGAATAAGCTAAAATAAACCTAAGTCATTATAAAAATCTATAGTAAAATTAGCTGTGAATTTTGGTTTTACTTTTTAGCAATCGTATGCAAAACTATTGTCGTTATGGGTTTGGTGCCTGTGTCCTGAAAGATTTGCAATTGCTTGATAGTATTAGTGTACAGAAGTTAACTGGTTTGAAGTGTGACAACTTTTACTACGTAGTATACTACGTAGTAAGAAAGGTACTGCCCTAAACTTTAGAGCTTGCTCTTTTGGAAGTTAAGCAGTCTTAATCTAACTAAGAATTTGAAAATCAAAGAATCGGTATTACTTTTAATGCCTGGTATTTAAATAGTATATCATTTTTTAGAAACATTTAATGGAGAAGAAGCAGCTAATTATCCGTATTGCACTTGCAAGCGCATTTGTTTGGATCATTCATTCTATTATTCTTGCAGTCTTTTCTGCAGAGGATGATTTTTTTGGAATGTTCATTAGTAATGTGTCGCCTGCAGACCTTGTTTTCAGGCTGGTCTTAATTGTAGGAATTGTATCTTTTGGTTTTTATTTGAACAAAGTGTTAGGAGCATCCCAGGGCAATACAGAAATGATTGAGGTTGATATACCCGAAGGAATTAAGAAAATTGCTGATTCAGATCCGAACTTCCTTAACAACTTCCTGCATAAGATACGAACCCAGCTGAATAATATTTTTGGATTTGCTGATTTATTACGGGATAAGGGCACAAAAAACGAAGAGGTTGACAGGTATTTTGGATACATTGAATCCAGCAAGCAATCAATAAATGCTGCCGTTGATGAATTGGTAAGTGTATTAAAAATGGGTAAAATCCAAACCTGGAAGAAGGGTGATGATTACCTAGAAATAATTAACTGGAAGGGAAAGAAGATTTTAATTGCTGAGGATGTTGAAACAAATTTTATTTTGTTGAAGGCAGTTCTTGAAAAGACCGGTGCTGAGATTATCTGGGCTCAGAATGGTATGGAGGCTGTAAAGATTTGCAGAACTGATCGTGATATTGACCTGATTTTAATGGACATTCTAATGCCGGAAATGGATGGTTTTGAAGCAACCAAGGCAATTCGAAAGTTTCATTCCACCGTACCCATAATTGCTCAAACTGCTTATAATTTTGATTGGAATGCAATTCAGAAAGAAGGCCTGGGCTTCAATGATTATCTTGCTAAACCTATCGGACATTATGATCTGATACTTAAATCCTATCGCTACCTGGAATCATGATGTTTGTTTTACTTTACCATGGAAAGATTTAGTAATTTATCATAGTTTCTGCCTTTCCATAAATTGATTCTTTTCATCACTTACAATAACATGTTGAATTCAAAATTTGAAACTAAATTTGCCGGGATTCCCACACCATTTTATTATTACGATCTTGATTTATTGCAAGAGACCCTGCAATCTGCTATAGAATACTCAAAAAAGCATGGTTATTTCCTGCATTATGCCCTTAAAGCCAATGCTGATGACAGGGTATTACAGATTATTAAAGAAGCAGGAATTGGGGCTGATTGTGTTAGTGGTAATGAAGTCTCAAAAGCTTTGAAAACGGGTTTCCTTGCGGAAGATATTTTTTATGCCGGTGTTGGAAAAACAGACAAGGAGATTATTTTGGGCCTGGAAGGAAAAATTGCCTGTTTCAATTGTGAGTCTTTGCAGGAAATAACTGTCATTAATGAAATTGCAGGGAAAATGGGTCTTAAGGCGAAGATTGCCTTACGAATTAATCCCAATATTGAAAGTCATACTCATTCTTACATAACTACAGGCATGCAGGAAAATAAGTTTGGAATACAACTGTGGGAAATGGGGGAAGTTCTTTCAGTTGCCTCTGAACTTGAAAATATTAGTATGGAAGGATTGCATTTTCACATTGGCTCTCAGATTACCGATTTAGATGTTTTTGCAAACTTGTGCCATAAGGTAAATGAAATCAATGGCTGGTTTATAAATGCCGGATTCCAGGCCCGTATGTTGAATTTGGGAGGTGGATTGGGTATTGATTACAGCAGTCCTGACAAGTTTCCTATTCCTGATTTTGAGAACTATTTTGGGATAATAAATTCTCTACTTAAACCACATTCAGGACAAGATGTCCATTTTGAACTTGGAAGATCTCTGGTAGCCCAGATGGGAAGTCTCATTACCCGGGTACTGTACACTAAAATGGGGAAATCAAAGAATTTTGTGGTTACCGATGCCGGTATGACTGAATTGATCCGTCCAGCCTTATATAACTCTTTTCATAAGATTGAAAATCTAAGCAAGAATGAATCGGAAGCCGCTATGTTGAATGGAGATATAAAGAAATATGATGTTGTGGGACCGGTATGTGAAACTTCAGATTTTTTTGCCAAAGGAATTGATCTCCCTGTAACAGAAAGGGGAGACATACTGGCAATTAGAAGTGCCGGGGCTTACGCTCAATCGATGTCACTGGAATACAACTTAAGGGATAAGGCAGGGGTGATTTATTCTGATGACCTGGTCTGACAAAAACTTATGATCTTTTTACTGGTAACGTTAAGTATAAGAATAGTAGCGGATTTCAAGGCACTTACTTTTCAATTTATTACTGAACTTTATACAAAGATACTATCTTTGAATTTAGCACTAAAA
>JAYEGO010000708.1:0-6513 GCA_034659155.1 Bacteroidota bacterium
AAAACTGCCGGAAAAGCAACGAATAGTTTTTTTGATGAGCAGGCAGGAAGGATTGAAATACATAGAAATAGCAGAGAGGCTTAACTTAAGTGTAAAAGCAGTAGAGAAAAGAATGAACCTGGCCTTAACATATTTAAAGAAAGCAATAAAAGTATAAATGAGAAGCAAGGAACATATAGGAGATCAAGGATTTGAAAAGATCTTACCAGGTAGCATGGAAGAAAAATTGAGTATTCCATGGAAAAGAACCAAAGACCTGGTCTGGGATGATCTTTCGTTAAAGATTGAGGCACGCCCACAGCTAAGCATTATTTTCAGAGGGAATTTTTGGCCAAAGATTGCGGTAGCAGCTTCACTGCTTATACTAATGGGTATCACCAGTGTATTGAGGTTTTACAAACAAACTGTAGAATGCCTGCCGGGAAAACACTTAAGCCTTGTTTTACCTGATGGCTCAAATGTTGAGTTAAATGCCGGTTCAGAGTTAGCATATTTTCCTTATTGGTGGAGATTTTCAAGGCATTTAGAATTAGACGGAGAGGCATTTTTTAATGTCAGTGAAGGAAAAAGATTTGAGGTGGTTTCTGAAAGAGGTAAAACCAGGGTGCTGGGCACCAGTTTTAATGTTTTATCCAGGGATGAGCATTACCAGGTGAACTGTTTAAGTGGCAATGTAAAAGTAGTTTCGAGAGAGCATAAAAATTCTGTAATACTTGAACCCAACCAGTTGGTAATCCTTGATGAATCAGGGAAATTACTGGTTCAGGATTCTGAAACATCTAACAGACCATTCAACCTCCTGGAGAATAGCTTCATTTTTACCACCGCTCCCTTAAATGAGGTGATTGGAGAAATTGAAAGACAATACAATGTTTCAATAGATACACCTGAAATATTTGATTATTCATACACAGGAAATTTTGAAAGATTCGAATCGGTTGAAATGGTTTTAAATCTTGTTTGTAAACCATTTGGATTGATTTTTGTTGAAGTATCTGAAAACCACTATAGAATAGGGAAAGAGTAGATTGAGAATCAAAATATTCATTATTATTTCGATCCTGTACCTTACAGAATCGATTTCTTTTTCGCAAGGCATAGGTATAGAGGCAGATAACGAACCTCTTAGCCAGGTGCTTGTCCGCGTACGGGATTTATATGGCCTGCAGTTTTCTTTTGACGACCGTTTATTATCTAAATACAGGGTCACAATATCAGATTCATTTTCCTCTTCAGATGAAGCCATAAGCGCCCTTTTAAAAGATCTTCCTATATCATATGAGAAATCTGGTGATGTATACCTGATCTATGCAAATAAAACTTTTCGTAAACAGAAAGAATTTCTTATTACAGGACAGGTTCTGGATAAATCATCGCATGAAACTCTACCATTTTCACATATAATCATAAATGGCAGAGGAATTGTATCTGAATTCAAGGGAGCCTTTTCTTATGTTTCTCGCACTGATAGTATATTCAAGTTGAGCATTTCATATCTTGGTTATTACATACTTGATACAATTGTACAACATGGTTCTAATCAAACATTTTATCTTAAGCCATCAGTAATCGGTTTGAAGGAGGTTAGAATTGAAGGAGAGATCGTTGAACATTCAGGCCAGCTTGGTGAAGCTCCGGGAACTATGCGCATAAATCACAAAATTGCAAGGCGTGTACCCGGCAACGGCGATAATTCAGTTTTTAATTATCTGCGTTTAATGCCCGGTATTCTTGCCGCAGGCGAACAGTCGGGTGACCTGATCATATGGGGGGGATATGAAGGGCATAGCCAGGTTTTGTTTGATGGATTTACAGTTTTCGGTCTGAAAAATTTTAACGATAATATTAGTGCAGTAAATCCTTATATGGCTAAAGACATTTTGGTACTAAAGGGTGGATATGGAGCAGAATATGGTGAGCGTGTTGGAGGTATAGTAAATATTTCAGGCATTGATGGTAGTCCGAAAGATCCATCCCTTGATTTTACTATAAACAATATGACTATAAGTGGAAAAGCAAGTCTTCCTTTATTTGATCAATCCTCATTGGTATTTGCTTTTCGCCAGACCTATTATAACCTATATGATGCAGACGACATTAAGCTTTTTAAAAACAACCCTCCAGCCAGCTTAACGGATATGGAGGTTATACCTGATTATGCTTTCCGTGATTTTAATTTAAAATATTCAGGATCAACTAAACAAGGTGATAATTACTTCATCAGTCTGTATGAAGGGAGGGATAATTTTGATTATAAGATTGATCATGAGCTGGATTTAATTGAAATTTACAGGAGATCGGAAGAGCAAAACCGTCAAAAAGGAGGAAGCATTTTTTATGGGAAGAACTGGAAAAACGGATTTCATTCCAATTTGCTTATAAGCTATTCAGGCCTCAACAGAAACCTGTTTCTTGACCAGGAAATTACCAGGTTAGATAACGGACAGTTACTCTCAAAAAGAGATGAACGGATAGAAAATCAAATACAGGAAATTGCAATTAAAAATCAAAATCAATTTGTAGTATCTGAAAAACACCAGTTTAAAACAGGCCTTGGTTTCATTTATCACCTTGTTGATTTCAAAAAAGATTCATTTGACATTGTCCTTAATACAAAACAAAAATACGGTCAGCGCCTGCATGCATATTTAGAGGATGAAATTGTGGTAAATAATCTAATAAGGATAAAACCGGGAATTAGAATTGACTATCCCCTGAATATTTCAAAATTTTACCTTCAACCTCGATTATCAGTTTCTGTTAAGATTGATAAGTATTTGAAAATACATGCTGCCTGGGGCTTATATAACCAATTTGTTTCCCTGGCATCTGAAGTTGATGAATACGGTAATTACAGGTATTTCTGGACTGTATGTGACAATCAAAGTGTTCCGGTTCTTAGTTCACGGCATTGGGTGGGAGGTTTTAGCTATCAAAGAAAGAATTTTACCGTCAATATAGAAGCCTATCACAAAACCATTGAAGGAATTACCCGGTTTATTAATACTAACAGGTTTTTTGAAAAAGGAGTGTATGAAGGATATGGCTATTCATATGGTATTGACCTATATCTGAAGCAGATAATTAAAAAACATGAATTCTGGATTTCCTATTCACTTGGGAAAGCTGAAGAAAGTTTTCCATACTTCAGAAGAGTGGAGTATTTTTATGCCCCCCAGGATCAGAGACATGAAGTTAAATTTGCAGGGCTATTTAATTTGCACCCATTCTATATTTCTGCTAATTATGTATACGGATCAGGATTTGTTGATCTGTTTCGTTCTTTAGATCCTGAAAACAGGCATCCTTACAGCCGGTTAGATGCATCTCTGATTTATAGGTATGATAAGAAAAATTATCATATGGAGGGAGGCATATCTATTATGAACTTGTTAAATACAGAGAATATTAAATATTCTAATTTTATTCGTGTACCTGCAAACCAGACCAATACCATTAATATACATGCAGAGGCTGTTCCATTCACACCAACCATTTATCTGAACTTTTCCTTTTAACTAATTATTCATTAGTTCAGACAATAGTAGTTTATTTATAAATTATAAGCAGAAAACAAAATGTCCCGTAAGGGACAAAATATTTTTAGAACAGCTATTAACAGAACTATTTAAGTCCCATTGGGACGATATATTAGATAATCCTAAGTATGATACACAAATTAGAACAGAGCTCATTCTGAATCCTTCCTTCCTGCAGGGCAATTGTTTCAGAATCTTAAGTGGCCAAAGCGACCCTGGAAAGATCGCTCTACATAAAAAAAGTAGGGTAAACTTATTACTGATCGGTTAAATAGTAAAGCGACTAAATTATTAGTTGTATTAACCGGAAAAGAAATTAATATTTAATAAAATTTTTAGATTATGAAAACAAAAAAATGGAATTTAATTCTTGTTATGTTTCTCGCAGCTTTATTTGTATTTAGTTCATGTGAGAAAGACAATGTTTCAAAAATCAGTGAAGCAGATATAATGCTTGCTGAAGAAGATGCTCTTACAGAAACCTTATTTGACGATCTGATGGAGTCGGTTGATAATGCCATATCCTTAGTGGAAGGACAACTGTCATCAGGAGGTCTCAAATCAATGCTGGTATCTAACGATTGCCCCACCATTACAGTTGATAAACCAGACACCACAAGGTGGCCGAAGGTAATTACTATTGACTGGGGAGAAGGATGCGAGGGATTTTATGGCCACACCCGTAGCGGAATGGTAAAAATAACCATTACAGGATGGATGCATTTGCCGGGATCTATGAAAACAGTTGAACTATTTGACTATTATATAAATGGTATCAAGGTTGAGGGAACTAAGACAACTTCAAATGACGGAAGGAATAACAATGGTAATTTAACTTTCACTTCAGTACTTGAAGGCGGGAAAATTATTATACCAACTGAAGATGGAAATACCATTGAATTAACCAAGGAATTCACCAGGATTAAGGAATGGGTTGAAGGTGAAGGTACAATGAATTTTTATGATAATGTATTCTACATTTTAGGATCAGCAAGCGGAACTAACTTTAAGCAGGAAGCTTATGAAAGAACTATTACTTACAGGCTGGAATGGGCTGCAAGTTGCAGGTTCATTAAGAGCGGGACGGTTGTGATTGTTGTGGGAGATAAACTTCCAATAACGCTTGATTATGGTGATGGAACCTGCGATAATAAAGCCACAATTACAATTAATGGAGAAACCAGGGAAATATTACTAAAGCACAGGCACAGTAATCAAATAAGACTCTACCCCTAACATTTATGTATATTGAAAAAACGCCCCGCAGACCCGGGGCGTTTTTTTTTACCCGAAGAATCTTGTGGACATTCCTCTCGTTTTAATGAATCGCTGAAAAACTTTAATTCTGACATAAGTTTACATTTTGTGTAAACCTGTTTTAGGGACTGATACATTATTACGGTTTTCCCCTGAGTATTGAACTAATTATCAGAAATTGCTATATTTGTGAACTAATCATACTGTTTTTTAGTATGTATAGTTCACATAAAATGAGAAATAATATAATATTATCTATTTTCAAGGATGTAAAGACAGTATTTCGATTAAGAGATATTGCCCTGATACTCGGAGAAAAGGATTTTGAGTCACTTAATAAAAAGTTGAACTATTATGTCCGAACGGGTAAGTTGCTGAATCCCCGAAAAGGCATATACGCTAAACCAAATTATAGTAGTGAAGAATTAGCATGTGTACTTTATACGCCCTCATATATTTCTTTAGAATATGTACTTCAAAAAGTGGGTGTTTTATTTCAGTTCGATTCACGCATTACAACCATCAGTTATTTAAGCCGCAGTATTGAAGTTGAGGATAAGACCTTTATTTACCGTAAAATTAAGGGTGAAATAATAGCCAACACTAAGGGAATTATCAGACAATTTGATCAGGTCAACATTGCCTCCGGCGAAAGGGCTTTCCTGGATCTTCTGTACTTGAATAAAACCTATTATTTTGATAATCTAAATCCGCTGAATAAGGAAAAGGTTTATGACCTCCTGCCCATATATATGTCAAAAGCACTGACAAATAGAGTAAAGAATATTTTTCCCTATGATTGATTTAAACAAACACAAGTTTCTTTTAATTCAAATCCTTAAAGACATTTATTCTGACATTGAACTGTCGAATTGCTTAGGATTCAAAGGGGATACTGCCCTGATGTTTTTTTATGATCTACCTCGTTTTTCTGTTGATTTGGATTTTAATCTTCTGGATAAAGAACAGGAGGATCTTGTTTACAATAAGGTCAGAAAAATACTGCTCAAATACGGGAGTATTTATGATGAGGCAAAGAAGCATTATGGCCCCCTTGTCGTTCTGAATTACGGATATGGTGAACGAAAACTAAAAGTTGAGATTTCAAACCGGGTTTTTGAAAATCGTTACGAGATTAAAAATCTATTGGGAATAAACGTAAAGGTTTTAGTGCAAGAAGATCTGTTTGCTCATAAACTTTGTGCTTTACTTGACAGAAGGAGTATAACCAACAGAGATATATTTGATTGTTGGTTTTTTATGGAGAAACGAACTCCAATCAATAAAAATATTGTTGAATCCCGAATGAAAATGCCGTTGGCGGAATATCTTCAGAAATGCATCGACCTGCTGGAATCGATTAGCGATAAAGGATTATTGCAGGGACTTGGTGAATTAATGGAAAACAGCATGAAACAATTTGTGCAGAACGAAATGAGAAGAGAAACGATCAGCTTACTGAAATTTTATAAGGAATTCCCGATAATGTAAGCTTATGTAAGTGGCAACCTCCCAGAAAACGGGTCAATTTTTTGAAAAGGCTCGCCCTGAACCTTTTTTCAGGTATTTCTCGAAAGCAAATGCTTTGTACTTATCCGTAAATGCAATATATGTTACAGGTTCCACAGGAATTTTATCACTTGTTGACTTGACCTTACCAGAGTTATGTTTTTTAATTCTTTCATTTAAATTTTTGCTGTATTTTTTGGTTATATTT
>JAYEGO010000709.1:0-6502 GCA_034659155.1 Bacteroidota bacterium
ATGAAAAACAAATTTTCTATCCATCCGATGATAAAACGCAACTTTATCCATGTCGCCGAGAGATATGGGACTGAACAAATTCAATGTCTCTTGTTTTATATGAGTCATAATAATAATTGAGAAAGATAAAAAAAAGGCATTATTGAATAATGCTACTTTACATCATGTCCGTTGAACCAGATAACAGTTTTTACAAAATGTTAATCCTCTATTTCAATATATATATCCCCAACTTCATGGGTTTCATCAATTTCGCTAATATTTACAATCCTGGTTTTTGCAATTTTTTCAATTCCGCCCAGGATGTCATCTGCATATACAATCACCTTATATTTACCCTTAATTAAATTTGGAATTGCAAAGGTACCATCGTGTAAAGTACGAACCCTATCGGAATAGTAAAGGTCATCTTCATAAACCAGGTAAACCCAAACTTCCTGGGCAAGTGTGGTATCCTTAATGAACAGAAAATCTTTTGCATAATTCACTTGATATATGGTTCCTGATATAATTGCCTGTCCATCATCAAAGTCTAATTTTTTATATATTGATATTTCACCGGCATCATAATCATCATTATTGCCTGAAAGAGTAATGGATTTCTCAATGCTTATTTCCCCTGAGGGTGAATTACTTGATGTGTCATCCGAATACACAAAAACCTTATAATCTCCTTTGCTAAGGAACTGGAATTCAAAAAATCCATCAGGTGATGTAACAACATCATCCGATACAGTATTCCCATTTCCGTATATAATGTAAACATCTTCATCAGCTGCAGGATAAATTCCCTGAAGTACCCTGAAATGATTATCATAAGAATTAATCATAACCTTTCCTCTAATTGAGGAGTTGCCACCCGGACCTTCAGGTTTTTCACAAGAAAAAGAAATTATTGCCAGAAGAAATATGAAAATATGTCTCATCTCAAAATATTAAAAATTCAGCTCATAAAAGCTCGTAAATTATTTACAGGGCTCAAATATAAATATTTGATAGTAAAGGATAAAAGTCCATTATTTTTTTTGTGATAATTGGTATTGACTTAACAAATATGAGGAAAAACTATAGTTCATTGGTAATAATTATTCAAAAACCGGGATAATTTCGGCAGTGCAACTGACACAACCCAGCTGTATTGTATACTAATTCAGAACTTTATAATGAATTCAGACTTTGAAATGCAAAACTTAAATCATCGCTATGAGCATTAAATTTCGTATTTTTGTATTGTCGGAGTAATTGAAATTAATTGCCTTGTCTTAATTATTATCAAAAGATATGAAAACCCAATTTAGAAAAGCAGCATTTATAATTATCATTTTGTTTTATGGGAACATGCTATGGTCCCAGGTTCAATATACACAATATGATGAGCTTCCGGGTATAATTAAATCTTATAAACCGGTGTATCATAATGACTTCCCGGAATGGGCTAAATTGTTATACCAGTTTCCGGTTAATGCTAAGGAAATAGACAAAAAATTCGAGTCCTATATGTTGCAGCATGAAGGAGAGAAGAGCCCTATCATCAGGTATTACAAGATTTGGCGACGGGCAACTGAATCATATCTTCATACTGACGGAACTATTCAGCTACCAGATATTAATGAGTTAAGAAAAAAATTACTGGCTTCACAAATTGAAGCTAAACAAAAACTAAAGTCTGCATCAAAATCTAATTCAGCCTGGACATTTTTAGGACCAAAGGAAACATTCTGGCTAAATTCTTCAGGTTCACCAACAGCTCCTAAGTCATGCCCATGGCAGGTGAATGTTTACTCATTTGATGTATCGGCTTCAAATAACGATATACTTTATTGTGGAACCGAAACAGGCTATGTAAATAAAACCATTGACCAGGGACTCACCTGGCAGCTATTGGGACAGGATTATCCTTTTGGCGGAGCTGTTACTGCCGTAGTGGTACATCCAACAAATTCTGATATTGTATATGCTGCTGCAGGCAAGCAGATACATAAAACCATAGATGGGGGTGACAGCTGGACACCTCTTCTTGCTATAAATAGCTTATTCAGTGCAAATCGTTTGAAAATTGATGTTAATGATCCACAGAAAATTCTTGCTGCTGCTTATGAAGGTGTATTTATTAGTACAGATGGTGGCGTAAGCTGGGACAGACGTAATGTTTATAAGGCCTGGGATATTGATATCAAACCCGATGATAGTAATGTAATTTATGCATTGATAACAAATGCTGTTGACCAGTTTACAGTTCTTATGTCAACTGATGGTGGGGTGACATATAGTGCTGAATCTTTCCCAACTGCTATCCCTGATGCCAGTGGAGGCCTTTTGGCGGTTACTGCAGATAATCCTAATTTGCTTTTTACAGTATTATTAAGTTCTGAAGGCGAGAAGTGGACATTGGGAACACCCTATATTTACAAAGGGGCATTTGTTGAAAATCCTTCAAGATTATCCTGGATGAAATTAGCAACAGGGAAAACAGATGAGCTGGGAATGGATAATGGCCAGGGATATTTTGACCTGGTACTGGAAGTTTCTCCACTTGATCAAAGCCTGATTTTGGTGGGTACAACTACACTTTTTAAGTCAACAAATGGGGGCTCAACTTTCAATGCGATTGGTGGGTATTCTGGTGATTTTGCTATTCATCCGGACATCCAGGACCTCAAACTTCTTCCCAGTGGAAAAACATGGGTTTCTACAGATGGTGGTTTTTCATATACTACTGATAATTTCACCAGTACATCAAATTATTTTTCCCGTAATAACAATTTAATAGGATCTGATATGTGGGGTTTTGACCAGGGCTGGAATGAAGATATAGTTGTTGGAGGCCGGTATCATAATGGCAATACAGCTATAGCCGATTTCTATCAACCTAAAGCATTGCGAATGGGTGGGGCTGAATCTGCAACCGGTTGGGTAATTCATGGAAAAAGCAGGCATGTGGCATTCAATGATCTTGGCAATGGCTGGATATTGCCAAAAATAGCTGAAGGTCAGCCTGAAGGACGCTTTATCTTCAGTAAATATCCTAATATGGTGGAATATGGTGGTCGACGTGGGAATCTTTTGCACCACCCAAATTATTATGATGTGATATATGTGGGGGAAGGAACAGGTTTCTGGGTGAGTAATGATATGGGCACCAGTTTCGATCTGTATTATTCTTTCCCGGGTGAGGTACGTTATATGCAAATCAGTTATAGTAACCCAAATGTAATTTATGCCGATATTGTTGGCTATGGTTTATACAAGACAAGTAATGGCGGAGAAACCTGGGTGCGTAAACCTTCTCTTACAGATGGTTCTAATGGTAGCTCTTACTGGAACGGGAAACTGTTTTTCGCCATTTCCCCTTCAGATGGAGATGTAATTTATGCCTGTCTTTCTAATGGGGCATGGTCATCAGATATAGGAAAAGTTTTTAAATCGGTAAATGGTGGCGATAGCTGGGCCGACTGGACAGGAACGGTCTCAGACTATTTAAAATGTATTGTAGTACAACCAGATACTGCAGGAAACGACCTTGTATACCTGCTATCAAGGTCTCGCTCCGGATCTACGGCCAAAGTTTATTACAGAACCGAAGGCCTGACAGACTGGGCTGACTTCAGCAATGATTATCCTGCAGGAATGGGAGTCAATCTTGCACTGCCTTTTTTCAGGGACAGCAAGTTCAGGGTGGCCGGTTCAGGCGGGGTATGGGAATCACCTCTTGCTGAGCCTGATTTTAAGCCAATTATTAATCCCTGGGTTGGAAAAGGATATTATAACTGTAATGCAGATACACTTTATTTTGATGATCATTCAATACTAGATCATTCAGGTGCCAGCTGGAATTGGAGCATTTCGCCTGAACCGGTATATATCAGTGACCCGGATATCAGGAACCCTGAAGTGCTTCTGGGAGAGCCGGGAGTGTACAGTGTTACTCTTACAGTAACTCAAGATGGACAGACTTATGTTAAAACAATACCAAATATGGTCACAGTTACCACCTGCCCATCTATTCATGATTGTAGTAATCCTGCTGAAATTCCTAAAGATGATTGGAGTCTGTTATATGTAGATAGTGCAGAACCTGGCCGTTCTGCTACTAATGTATTTGATGGAGACAATGGAACATTCTGGCATACAGCATGGTCACAGGTAGATCCAGATACACCACATCCTCATGAAGTACAGGTAGATATTGACACAGTATATGAAGTTCATTCCTTTACATATATTCCGAGGCAAGATGGACAGAATGGGCGCATAAAAGATTATGAACTTTATATAAGTGAAGATAATACTAACTGGGGCACAGCCGTAAAAACCGGCACCTTCTCTAATTCCAGTGGGCCTCAAAAAATTACTTTTGCAAGCCCCTTACTGGCACAATATTTCAGGCTGGTTGCTACTTCGGAGGTGAATGATGGCCCATGGACTTCAGTTGCTGAAATTACCCTTGTTGGTTGTTACGAGGAACAGGCAGTGAATGTAAAAAATGTAAGCCGTGACAACTCAATCAAAGCATTCCCGGTGCCTGCAAATAATATGGTAAATATATCACTGCCAAATAGTGGTATGTTCGTCTTTTCTGTCTACTCCTTAACAGGCCAGTTCCATGAACAGGGAGTTATTGAGAGGTCTTCTGATTCATATAGCCTCAACCTGAATAACTATTTGTCTGGGATCTATATCATTAAGCTGGTTGATGAAAATGGGACCATCTACAGGGTTAAGTTTATTAAGGAATAAAAAAAAGCACCATGTTTGCGCATGGTGCTTTTTTATGACATACTAAATCAGGAGCTCAGATTATTGTCTTTCACAAAGTCATTGAGTACTATTTCCATATCAGGGTATCCGATTTCCTGGAGATCATAATAAACCCTCGTACGGGGCTTGCTGATTTTAATAAGCCTGCCAAGATCAATTGGTGTTCCAATAACAACTGAATCACAATCTGTATTATTGATTGTGGTTTCGAGGTCTTTAAGTTGCTGATCGCTATATCCCATTGCAGGCAATAAAATGCCGATATTAGGATACAGTTCAAAAGTTTCAGAAAGTTTACCTACTGTATATGGCCTTGGATCAACAAGCTCGGAGGCTCCGAATTTTTGTGCTGCCACAGTTCCCGCTCCCAGTTTCATTCCTCCATGTGTAAGGGTTGGCCCATCTTCAATTACCAGCACCCTTTTATCTTTAATGACGGAAGGATCATCTACAGTTATGGGTGAGGCACCATCAATTACTATGGCCTCAGGTACCAGGTTTTTTATGTTTTCTCTTACTGTCTGGATATCTTCAGGGGCAGAGCTGTCCATTTTATTTATTACAACAACATCTGCAAGGCGCAGGGTGACTTCCCCCGGGTAATAGTATAGTTCATGGCCTGCTCTGTGCGGATCCACAACAGTGATGTTCAGGTCAGGCTTATAAAACGGAAAGTCGTTATTACCTCCATCCCAGATAACCACATCACATCCGTCCGGATCATTCTCGGCTGCTCTTAATATGGCTTCGTAATCGACACCGGCATATATCACGTTCCCTCTTACAACATGTGGTTCATATTCTTCCATTTCTTCAATTGTACACTTATGTTTTTCAAGGTCAGATATTTTTGCAAACCTTTGGACTTTCTGAGCTGCAAGGTCTCCATACGGCATGGGATGTCTGACGGCTACTACCTTAAGTCCTTTTTTCATAAGTATCTCAATAACTTTTCTTGAGGTTTGACTTTTGCCACACCCTGTTCTGATTGCGCCAACAGCTATTAACGGTTTCTTACTTTTCACCATGGTGTCACCGGGGCCAAGTAATATGAAATTTGCTCCGGCTGAATTGACAAGGGCACTTACAGCCATTACTTTTTGATAGGTAACATCACTATATGAAAATACACAATCATCTATATTCAATTCTTTGATTAAGCGAGTTAATTCAGATTCCAGGTAAATCGGGATCCCTTTTGGATATAACTTCCCGGCAAGTTCTGCCGGATATTTTCTATCATCTATATCCGGTATTTGTGCTGCTGTAAAAGCCACTACATTATAATCTTCATTATCCCTGTAATAAGTATTGAAATTATGAAAATCTCTGCCTGCGGCACCGATAATAATAACATTTTTCCTGGCCATAATTAATACGTTTTATGTATTGTGAATATTTTAATTTAGAAAGTTAAATGTAAGGTTTATAAATCTTCTTTGAACTGACAATTCTCATAAGTTTAATAAAGAGGAAAGGAATGTTGGAATAATGGAACGATGGAATAACAAAAATCAGGACAAGTCGTGAATCTGGAATTTAAGTGAGAATAACCTGTATTCTTTATGGAATGGTATAATTTTTGAGGTATATATTAATGTCGATAAGTTTTATGAGTTCCTATGAATATTCTAGCTCACATATTTCTTTCCGGTAGTTCTGAACTGGTTCTTACAGGGAATTTTATTGGTGATGCTGTTAAAGGCAGGAAATTCGATGTATATCCAGAGATGGTTCAGTTCGG
>JAYEGO010000710.1:0-6496 GCA_034659155.1 Bacteroidota bacterium
ATCAAAGCGTTATTTCCCAGATCCCGGATATCAAAACCCATATTGTTTAAATCTGGCATAAGTTCTTTGAAAAGTATGTAATCGGCCGGGTTTAATTTTAATGAATGCGGGAACAGGCTTTTTTGGGCGCTGGTTCTGAGTGAAGAATTAACTTCCAGAAAATTTTCATAAAGGATTCTTTCATGGGCTCTTTTCTGGTCAATGACCATGAGTCCAGATTTTACAGGAGAGAGGATATATTTCCCCTTAAAATGAAAAAGGTTTTGTTGAGCTTGACTCCCAGTTTGAAAAAGTTCATTTTGTGTATTTATATCTTCCTGTTGGCTGGGCCAGTTTTCCTGATCTGTATTGGGGTTTTTCTTATATAGATTTTCCCAGTTTTCCAGGTTCTTTTTATCCAGGAAAGGATTAAAGCCCGGGTCAACTCTGATTTGAGGTGGATTTGCCTTAGAATCCTTTTTCAAAATAGGAATATCAATAGAGCCTTCAGTGTTAAAATCAATGGAAGGAATTACATTAAATTTTCCAAGAGCTTCTCTGATGCTGGCATTTATTATTTGCCAGATTGATCTCTCGTCATCGAATTTTATTTCTGTTTTTGTAGGATGTATGTTGATATCTATGTTTTCCGGATTAATATCAAAATATAAAAAGTATGAAGGGATAGTTTCCGGTGCTAAGATTTCTTCATAGGCTGCGGTAACTGCTCTGTGAAAATATGGATGACGCATAAAGCGATGATTCACAAAAAAGAATTGTTCTCCATATGTTTTTCTGGCAAATTCAGGTTTCCCAATATGTCCCCGGATATTTACAATGCTTGTATCAGTTTTCACAGGAATCAGATTTGGAAGAATTCCCCTTCCGAAAATACCCGCTATTCTTTGTGGTAAGGAAGGAACTGCAGATAAATTGTAGATTTCAGAATCGTTATGGTACAGGGAAAAGGAAATTTGTGGAAGGGTAAGAGCTATGCGTTGAAACTCAATAACCAGATGCCTGAGTTCTGTGGAATTGGATTTCAGGAATTTCCTTCGTGCAGGGATATTGTAGAAAAGGTTCTTTACAATGACATTGGTTCCAGGAGGACAACTGATGGGTTCCTGGCTTTCAATTTCTGAACCATAAATTTTAATAAGTGTTCCAAGTCTTTCCTCTTTTGTACATGTTTTAAGATCTACCTGGGCCACGGCAGCAATAGAAGCCAGCGCTTCACCACGAAACCCCATAGTGCGTATGGAAAACAAATCATTAGCCTCCTTAATTTTTGAAGTTGCATGCCTTTCAAAAGACATCCTGGCATCGGTATCTGACATTCCACAGCCATTGTCAATTACCTGTACTCTTGATTTCCCTGCTTCTTTCAGTAGTATCCTTATTTCAGTGCTTCCCGCATCGACAGCATTTTCAACCAGCTCCTTGACAATAGATGCTGGACGCTGGATAACTTCCCCTGCCGCAATCTGATTGGCTACCGAATCAGGCAATAGATGAATAATGTCTGCCATAGAAATCTGTGATATTAAATGTTTTTGTTTTAGATTGAAAATTTGTCAAACTTAGGATTGGAATTGGAAGTTTTGAAATGCCTGAATATTTATTACCTGAAAAACAGGAGCCAGGCCGCAAGGGCAAGAAATAATATGACTATAAATAAACGTATGTTTGAGCGACGTTCAATTTGTTTTCTTTTTCTTCTGTAGAAATTGCCCATTTGCCCCTTTCTTATTTTAGGGACATAAACTTCTCCTTTTTCGTGTCCCATGTCTTGCTTAATCTGGCGGGTTCGTTGCTCCAGATCTTCTTTTTGCTCATCGTAATAGAATGGTGTATAGTTGAATCTCTTAGGTTGATGTGTCCTAAAAAAACTTGGTAATTGTGACATGATAATATATTATAGGTACAAATTTACCTATAATATATTAGAATCAATTATTTATGTCAGGGTTAAACTTCTAGTTTTTCTCCGCAATGGTTACAATAAACTGCATCCGGGTCAAGATCTTCTTTCAGGCAATTCGAACAACTACGGCTAAGAGTTTTTTTCGTCCATTTATCTTTTGCAAATTCGGCAGTTACGATTCCAGTAGGTACCGCAATAATTCCGTAACCCATAATCATGACCAGGCTGGCTATGAATTGTCCCAGGTTAGTAGCAGGAGCAATATCGCCATATCCTACAGTGGTGAGTGTGACAATGGCCCAATAAATACCTTTCGGAATACTGGTATAACCATGTTCCTCTCCCTCTACCAGGTACATTAGAGTTCCAATAACTATCACTATGATAAAAATAGCAAAAAGGAAAACGGAGATTTTTGTTCTGCTGGCTTTTAATGCTCTGATAAGAGTGTCTGCTTCACTGGTATAACGAGTTAACTTGAATAGCCTGAAAATTCTCAAAAGGCGTATGCCCCTGATGATCATTAAGCCCTGGGCTCCTACAAAAAATAGTCCAATAAAACTTGGTAATATGGCCAACAAGTCAATAATGCCGTAGAAACTAAAAATGTATTTTTTAGGGTGCTTTACGACCCAGATACGAAGAATATATTCAATGCTGAAAAAGAAAGTGATTACCCATTCTGCAATGTAAAGCTGAGCTCCAAATTGAGATTGTAATTTTGGTACACTTTCAAGCATTACAGCAATTATGCTGAGACCAATGAGAAAAAGCAGAAATATATCAAACCTTTTTCCGGTAGGAGTATCCGCTTCAAAAATAATCTTGTAAAGCCTGTTTTTAAGTTGATTGTTCATTTTTCGTAAAGGAACAAAAAACCTGATAAAATACCTACTTGTTGTTGAAGAGTCCCGGAATGGTCCAGATTTACAATTTAGTGCCCAGGCTATGCATGTCTGGTCAAACAGGGTCTACCCTGACCACCATGTAGTCACATTGAGCCCCTCGGTAAGCTTGGGACAGGCTTGTCGACCATTTTGCTAATCAAAATAGCATGAGAACGGCATAAGCTGTTCGAGTAGATAAAGACGGTAAAAATTACTAAAGCTTCTTTTTCCACACCTTGCATAATAGAAAATTGATGACATTATTTTACTTAGATCATAACTATTGGTATATTAGGCAATATATTAACTTGTATAATCTCATAACTAGATAATAAAAGCAATAAGTTCGCTTTACTTTCAACTAATATTGGGGAGTTATGGGATATGTATTTTACGTATATAACGGAATCAATAGTAACCATAAATTAAGAATATAAGAATCATGAAAAATTTATTTCTCCTTTCAGTAGTGATATTTATCTCTGCATGTACACAAACTGAACAAAAAGCTCCTGAACGATACACCATTGAGCAGTTTTATAAAAATACCAGGTATGGAGGTGGCAACTTCTCAGCAGATGAAGCTAAATTGCTTGTTAGCAGTGATGAGTCCGGAATTTTTAATGTTTATGAAATCAACATCGCTGATGGTTCTAAAAAACAGATTACTTTCTCCAAAACAGAATCTTACTTTGCTGTTGATTATATTCCAGGAACCAAGCAAATATTGTATTCTGCAGATAAAGGAGGTAATGAGTTAAATCATATTTACCTTCTTAAAGATGATAGTACTTCGATTGATTTGACTCCTGGTGAAAATGAAAAAGCTAATTTCGCTGGCTGGAGCAAGGATAAGAAATCAATGTTCTATGCTTCGAACAAACGAGACCCCAGGTTTTTCGATTTTTACAAAATGAGCATTTCAGACTGGAAGGCTGAGATGATTTATCAGAATGATGAAGGACTGAATATCTCTGGCATATCGGATGATGAAAACTATTTTAGTTTATCTAAGACCATTACTACCAGTGAAAACAAATTGTTTTTATATGATCGTAAGCAGGATAAAAAGACTGAAATATCAAATGAAGCAGGAAGGTTTAGTAGTTCGGGTTTCAATAATGACAATAAATATTTTTACTATATCACCGATGCAGAAAAAGAGTTTGCTTATTTGGTTCAATATGAAATAGCAACAAGGAATAGAAAAGTATTGTATGAGACAAATTGGGATGTAATGTACAGTTACCTGAGTGAAAACGAGGAATACAGGGTAATTGCTAAAAATGAAGATGGTAAGAATAAACTTATTCTTTTAGACAATGCCACTCAAAAACCTGTCGAGTTTCCTGAAATAAAAGATGGCGACGTTGTAGCTGTAAATATTTCAGAAAGCGAAAAATTAATGCGACTTACTGTAGGTACGTCAAAAGCACCAAATAATATCTACGTTTATAATTTGAAAGACAAAAGCTTAAAAAAACTTACTGAAAGTTTAAATCCAGAAATAAATCCCGATGATTTGGTTTTGGCTGAGGTTGTTCATTACAAATCCTTTGACGATTTGGAAATTCCGGCCATTTATTACAAACCACTAACAGCTTCGAAAGATAATAAAGCTCCGGCCCTGATATGGGTGCATGGCGGACCCGGTGGACAATCGCGAGTTGGATATGTTGCACTTATTCAATACCTGGTGAATAATGACTATGCTATTTTGGCTGTAAATAACAGGGGAAGCAGTGGGTATGGTAAATCTTTTTACAAGATGGATGATTTAAACCATGGTGATAAGGACATGAAAGATTGCATATGGGGTAAAAATTGGCTTCAATCGCAAGAATATATCGACACGGATAAAATTGGAATTATCGGCGGTAGCTACGGGGGTTATATGACCATGGCAGCAATGACTTTTGCTCCTGATGAATTTAAAGTTGGGGTGAATTTTTTTGGAGTAACTAACTGGTTAAGAACATTAAAATCAATACCATCTTTCTGGGAGTCGTTTAGAGCCGCATTGTATACAGAACTTGGAGATCCTTTCTCTGCCGATTCTATTCGCTTATATGAGATTTCTCCCTTGTTCCATGCTGAAAACATTAAGAATCCGATATTGGTTTTGCAGGGCGCTAACGATCCTCGCGTTTTGCAGGTGGAATCTGACGAAATAGTCGAAGCAGTTAGAAAAAACAATGTGCCTGTTGAATATATAGTGTTCCCTGATGAAGGACATGGATTTATTAAGAAAGAAAACGAGATTGAGGGCTATGGTAAAGTGTTAATATTTCTAAATAAGTATCTGAAAGGAAATTAAGAAGAACCCCCTTTCCACATTTAGACAGGGAGGAGAATTTATAGTAAGCTTTATATCATAACAGAACATATTAATGACGTTATTAATAACGTTAATAATCACGTTACTAATATATTCTGGTTTATCTAATTGGTATATATATTATCTTTGACTTTGATCCTTTAAACTATTCGATCTCTGGACCCTTAGACTTCTTTATTGATATAATTATTCAGCATTGCTATGAATTAGTTTTTATAATTTTTATATTTATGAGTATTAGGAGTTAAAGTTTACTTATGCTGGTTAAAACATTTGGCAGTGCGGTTTATGGAATTAATGCTACCACAGTAACTGTTGAGGTAAATATTTCACGAGGTATTCGGTTTTATCTTGTCGGACTTCCTGATAATGCTGTAAAGGAAAGCCAGCACAGGATGGTATCTGCTTTTGGAGTATGTGGTTTAAAATGGCCAGGTAAGCAGATTATCATCAATATGGCTCCGGCAGATATTCGTAAGGAGGGATCAGCATATGATTTAACACTTGCAATTGGTGTACTTGCATCTTCTGAACAAATCAAAGCTGATAAGTTAAGTCATTATTTGATTATGGGTGAACTTTCACTGGATGGTGGATTGCAGCCTATAAAAGGTGTTTTGCCCATTGCTTTGCAAGCAAAAAAGGAAGGTTTTAAGGGCATTATTCTTCCGGAAAAGAATGCAAAAGAGGCTGCTGTAGTAGAAGAACTGGATGTGTATGGGGCTAAAAACCTGTTTGAGGTTGTTCAATTTATAAACGGGGAAATTGAACTTCAGAAAACAAGGGTAGATCTTAAAAAGTTATTTACACAACATGCAAATATATACGGCTTCGATTTTGCAGATGTCAAAGGTCAGGAAACTGTTAAAAGGGCACTGGAGATAGCTGCTTCAGGTGGACATAATGCAATAATGATTGGTCCGCCCGGTTCTGGAAAAACAATGCTGGCAAAACGTTTGCCAACCATAATCCCTCCTTTGAGCCTTGAGGAAGCACTGGAAACCACCAAGATCCATTCTGTAGCAGGGAAAATTGAACAAGAAATATCCCTGATAACTCAAAGGCCTTTTCGTTCTCCCCACCATACAATTTCAGATGTGGCCCTTGTTGGGGGAGGTTCCTGGCCACAGCCAGGAGAAATTTCTCTTGCCCATAACGGAGTTCTCTTTCTTGATGAGCTTCCTGAATTTAAGCGAATGGTTTTAGAGGTATTAAGGCAACCTATTGAAGACCGCGTAATTACAATTTCACGGGCAAAATTTACTGTGGAATATCCTGCAAGTTTTATGCTTGTTGCTTCAATGAATCCATGTCCCTGTGGTTTTTACAACCACCCTGAAAAGGAATGTGTATGCAGTCCGGGGGTAG
>JAYEGO010000711.1:0-6423 GCA_034659155.1 Bacteroidota bacterium
ATTCTGCATTTATTATTAGCAGAATACTTAATGATATAAAAAGGTCAAATCCCGGGAATTTATACATACCTGAACCAGGATTGGTATTTAAGGAAAAGGATGACGAATTTTTCGTAAAAAATTTATTTAGAAAATCTATTATTCACCAGGAGGAATACAGGGGATTAATTGAAAAGTATGCAAAGAACTGGGATGTGGAAAGAATTGCATTGATGGATGTTTTGATCATGGTGCTTGCTCTGACGGAAATTGTAGAGTTTTCAAATATTCCTGTGAAAGTGAGCCTGAACGAATATATTGAAATCTCAAAGACCTATAGCTCAAAGAATAGTCCTAATTTTATCAATGGAATTTTGGATAAGATAATTGTTCAGCTTAAAAAGGAGGGGAAGATTGTTAAGACAGGAAAAGGTTTGATAGGGGAACTTCCAACATAAGTGTCAATTATATTGTACATTCAAACGAAAACATTTTACTTTGCACCCGGAGGAGATATTTTATGAGGATTCGAGAATTAATATTAATATTATTATTACTTGTTTTGTCAATAGTTTTTATTTCCTGTATCCGGGATAAGGGGAAGGACGTCCTGGATACTAATACACTTAAGACTGATGGTGCAGATGGTATTCCACAGATTGAATTTCTTAGAGACTCCCATGATTTTGGGGAAATTGTAGAAGGAGAAATTGTGTCTTATACTTTTCAGTATAGAAATACAGGAAAGGGAGGATTGGTCATTACTTCCGCTTCAGCAAGTTGTGGCTGCACGGTACCAAAATATAGCAAACAGCCGTTGGTGCCGGGGGAAACAGGTAAGCTTGAAGTAGTTTTTGATTCTCAAGGGAAACTCGGTGCACAGCGTAAGACTATTGCCATTAGAACAAATGCAAAAAAAGGAAGGAATATTCTTATAATTTCTGCTGAAGTTACCAAAGAGGTAAATTGAAATATTTATATGTAATTTTATTAATTAATTTAACAAGACAAAAAATGAGTAATTTACTTAACGTGTTATTGATGATGCCACAGGGTGAGGGTTCAAATCCTTTAGCCCAAATTTTACCACTGGTTCTTATTATTGCTGTTTTTTACATGTTCATGATACGTCCACAGATGAAAAAACAGAAGGAGTTGAAGACTTATCGCGATAGTTTGAATAAAGGAGATAAAATTGTTACTACTGGAGGTATATATGGAAAGATTGCTGATATTAAAGATCAGGTAATCCTGGTTGAAATTGCAGATAAAATCAGGATCAAAATTGACAAAAGTGCGGTTTTGAAAGACTCGAGTGATATTGGTGAAAAAAAATAGTATTCATAGATTGAATCTATAAGTTTTGGTACCGGTAATATTTCATAGGATTTCTGATTTTTTTACAAGAATCAGGAAAAAGCTTGACAGGAACTTCTTCATTTTTATGATTTTTTTGTTCATGTCCGGGCTTTTCTGGTTGTTAAATGAACTTAGCAGGGAATCCATTGCAGAAATATCTTATCCGGTTAAATATATCAATTTGCCTGGGAATAAGATGCTTGCAAATGAGGTGCCCAGGCGCTTAAGACTGAGATTACAGGCCCCTGGTTATACTCTATTAAGGTTTAAACTAAGCTCTGGCTTGATTCCATTAAACCTGGATATGGAATCGTATTTCTTAAGGCAGCTGCCAGGCAAGAATTCTTCCGATTATTATCTTTTAACACGTGAGTTGAGAGGACGTTTTGAACGCAGGCTCAGCTCTAATATTACCATTATTGATATTCAGCCAGATTCATTATTTTTTAAATTTGATAGTATAATTTATAAAAAGATCCCAGTGATTCCAAAGGTGGATTATACTATGGCCAGACAGTTTATGCTGAAAGATGAGTTTCATACCCTTCCGGATAGTATTATGGTATCCGGACCGGGTCTTATTCTTGATACAATAAGAGCTGTGAGTACAGTGAGAAAAAGTTATAGTAACTTAAATACATCTGTTGACCAGAAGGTCGAACTAACTTCAATACCCAGAATAGAATTTAGTGAAGAAACAGTTGTTCTTTCTGCTCTGGTTGAGCAGTTTACTGAAGCCAATCTGAAAATTCCCATTGAAACTATTAATGTTCCAGACTCTCTTGTATTAAAAATATTTCCAGGCCAGGCATCTTTAAGTTGTATTGCTGGCTTGAGTGAATACGATAAAATTTCTTCATTTGTATTTCGATTGGAAGTGGACTACCTGGAAATAGGTCAGAGCCTGGGTGGAAAGTTAAAGGTAAATATTGCATCAGCCCCCGAGTTTGTACGGTCTGTCAGGATTCATCCGATTTACGTTGAGTTTATAATAGAGAAGAAATAATGCTGAGAATTGGTTTAACCGGTGGAATTGGCAGTGGGAAGTCATATATATCTGATATATTCAGACACCTGGGGGTGAAAGTTTTTAATTCAGATGATATAGCAAAGGGAATCCTTGATAGTAATATTGAAGTAAGGCTTAAACTTTCAAACTTATTTGGAGAGGGCATATACATAGATGGGAAGTTTAATCGCCAGGATGCAGCAAAAAGAGTCTTTAAAGATGGGAACCTATTAAATAAAATGAATGCTATTGTTCATCCTGAAGTATTAACCAGTTTTAATTCATGGGCTGATTCTTATTCTGCATTACCATATGTTCTTAAAGAGGCAGCTATTATATTTGAATCTGGGGCTAATAAACTTCTGGATGCAGTGATTAATATATCTGCCCCTGAGGACATTAGGGTCAGAAGGGTGATGATACGGGATGGTGTCAGCAGGAATGAAGTGATGGCAAGGATGGCGCACCAGTGGAGTGAAAAAGAAAGAATTGACAGGGCTGATTTTGTGCTGGTGAATGATGAGGAAAGTATGCTTATCCCACAAATCATAGAGATTCATAATAAATTGAAATCAATAAGTGGTACTGAAGTGTAGAGTATTGTTTGTGAAATAAATGTTAATCTGATTTGATTAAAATATGGCAAAATTTGGGAAATGGATTGCGGGAGGATTGGGATGGGCTTTTTTGGGCCCTCTTGGTGGTATATTGGGCTTTACTCTTGGAGCATTTTTAGAAGGGAGCTCTAATTTGAACGCTCAGGCCAGTGCAAGAACTACAAAAGGGGCATTTGCTATGAGTCTACTTGTTTTAATGGCGGCAGTAATGAAAGCAGATGGAAAAGTTTTGCGTTCCGAACTGGAATTTGTGAAGCAATATCTTGCAAGAGCTTTTGACCCGGAATCTGCAAAAGAAGCTCTTACAATGCTTAAGAGCATACTTGAACAGGATATTCCGGTATATGATGTTTGCAGACAGGTGAAACAAAATATGGACTATTCATCAAGATTACAACTTCTGCATATTTTATATGGCCTGTCGAATGCAGATGGGATAGTTAACAAAAGTGAACTCGATTTGATTCAGACAATTGCTTCACATATGGGGATTTCTGCAAAAGATAATGATTCTGTCAAGTATATGTTTGTTCCGAAAACAGACTCGGCATACAAAATTCTTGAAATTAATCCTGACGCCAACAATGATGAAGTTAAAAAGGCCTATAGAAAAATGGCTGTGAAATTTCATCCTGATAAAGTTAATCACCTGGGTGCTGATTTCCAGAAACTAGCAAACGAGAAATTTAAAAAGGTGAATGATGCATATAGTAAGATAAAGAAAGAAAGAGATATAGCCTGAAAAATCATATTTTGAATACATATTAAATACAGAAAATGGAGCTAAAAGACATAATGGCGATTTCGGGGAAGCCCGGTTTATTCAAATTCATCTCCCAGGGGAGGAATGCAATGATTGTTGAGAATCTTGAAAATCAGGCACGTACAAGTGCCTTTGCCACAGATAAAATTAGTGCACTTGAGGACATTGCAATATTCACAACTGCCGAAGAGGAACCTCTGAAAAAAATATTTCAAACTATTTTTGAAATTGAAAAAGGTGGTGAAGCTATTTCTCATAAGTCATCATCGGATGAATTGAAAAATTATTTTGTTAAAGTTTTACCCGGGTATGATAAGGATAGAGTTTATATATCTGACATAAAGAAACTGATTCAATGGTACAATATATTGTGTCGATTGGAATTACTGGACTTTACTGAAGAGAAGGAAGAGGATGCCGGAGATGAAAAAAAGGATGATTCAAAGAAGCAAAAGAAAGATGATAAGAAATAGGAGCATTGTTAAGGAACTGACTCATCCGGAACCTCTGGTAAAATCAAAAAGGACATTTGTTTCAGTAAATCTGGAAATCGAGTCATGGGAATCAGTCCAGGCCTACTTCAAAGAATTACATTCAAGGGAAATCCAAACTACAGGTGATCTGGAAAAATGGCTTAGAGACAGGAGTGAACTTTTTTCAGTTTTAGAAGAGGATCTTGCCTGGAGGTATATACGCATGAATTGTGATACCTCTGACAAAAACCTGGCTGAGAGATATATTGAATTTGTCAGCAAGATTGAACCTGAAATTTCAAGGTATTCTAATCTCCTCGATCATAAATTTGAGAATACTTCCGTTAAGGATAAACTTAATTCCAGGAAGTATAAAGTATTTGTGCGTGCCTTAGCAAAACGAATGGAAATATTCAGGGAAGAAAATATACAGCTTATTTCCGAACTGCAAGTTGAGGAGCAGGAGTATGGTAAAATTTCTTCAGAAATGTCTGTTTCTCATAAGGGCAAAGAAATTACCTTACAGGAGGCTGCTAATTTCATAAAAGATCCGGACAGGGATATTCGTGAGAAATATTATAGAAAGATTAATGAAAGAAGGCATAAGGATGCAGCAAGGATGCAGGATTTATTAGGCTCCCTGATGAATAAACGGCAACAAATAGCAAAGAATGCTGGTTTCAATGATTTTCGCGATTATAAATGGGCCGATTTGGGCAGGTTTGATTATACTGTGAAGGATGTTCAGCAATTCCATGAGTCTATACGAACTGAAATTTGTCCCCTGGCAGAAAAAATTTTAGAGAAAAGAAAAGAGAAATTGTCTCTTGATGTCTTAAGGCCGTGGGATCTGGATGTAGATTATGACTTAATGCCACCCTTAAAGCCATTTAAAGAGGTTGATGAATTTGTTTCAAAGACCATACAAAGTTTCAGGAAAATTAGACACGCTTATGGGGATAATATTGCGCTAATGAATGAGGGAGGATTTCTGGATCTGGAATCTCGTATAGGAAAAGCTCCTGGGGGATTCAATTATCCATTGTACGAAAGTAATATTCCTTTCATCTATATGAATGCCACTGGAAACCTTCGGGATATTGAAACAATGTTTCATGAGGGTGGACATGCAATACATAGCTTTTTAAGTTCAAAGCAGGAACTGATTGAGTATAAGGAGTTACCCGCTGAAGTTGCAGAGCTTGCCTCTATGTCAATGGAGCTGATTTCTATGGATCAGTGGCACATATTTTTTAACTCTAAAACTGACCTGCTTAGGGCAAAGCGAAGTCAGTTGGAAGGCGTTATTCAGGTGTTGCCATGGATTGCATCCGTGGATAAGTTTCAGCACTGGCTTTATACAAACCCAAATCATTTAATTGAGGAAAGAAATCATGCCTGGTTGGAAGTAATGACTGAGTTTGGAAGTAAAATAGTTGATTGGAGTGGACTGGATCAGTATCTTACACTTATGTGGCAGAAGCAACTTCATATTTTTGAGGTTCCTTTTTATTATATTGAATACGGAATGGCGCAGCTTGGTGCTATTGCAATGTGGAAGCAATATAAGGAGAAGCCGGAGAATGCCCTGATAAATTATGAAAGAGCACTTTCTCTGGGATATTCAGTTCCAATACCTGAGATTTACAGTGCTGCCGGGATTGCCTTTGATTTCTCAGTTGGCTATGTTCAGGAACTTATCGGGTTTGTTGCTGATGAACTTGCCAAATTGGAGGAAACAGAATAGAGACAATTGTCATTCACTCCCTGCGGTCGTGTCATAGGTTCTCCGCCTCCGGCGGATCAGGTCATACCATTGTTATTCTGTTTCTGATTCGCGGTAATGTAAAAAGTCAGTATCATCATCTCCTGACTTCGACACAAAAAACATCGCAATTTATTAAGTAGCGTATAATCAGACTTATACGATTTCAGATTGATATAATTTGGATGACCCAGGTCAGTCTTTCAAATTAGACTGTTCACTATTGCGGTCCGAAATAGCAACTTTGCTTTATTAAACCTTGTTATCGGACCGTTTACCCTGTGAAATAAAGACTTCGTCTTTGCTACATAGTAGCATTTCACAGGGCAGGTCTGTGTTTCGAACTTACCCCCGGGTTGCACCCACTTAAGCTATCATTTTCCAGGGAAACTAAAGTAGATAAGCTAAAATGATGTCTGAATTATAGCTGTTTGCATATAACAGTGGGCTTACCCGGG
>JAYEGO010000712.1:0-6386 GCA_034659155.1 Bacteroidota bacterium
AATATATAGGATGTCAGGATTATCAGGGTGAACTGCTATATCAGATATCCCAATCGAAGGCAAATTATCTGTCAGGGTTTCCCAGCTGGTTCCACCATTAATTGTTTTCCACAGTCCCCCGGTAGGGGAGCCTATCCAGAAAATATCAGGATCGTCGGGATGAAAAGCAATACAATCAATTCTACCTGAACCCACCGGAAAGTTTGTGCCAATACTTACGGGTGGGGATTTAGGCCCAAGTTGGCTCCAGTTTCCTTCGCTTGTTTTTTTTGCTGAGTTTAAGAATTCAGTCCATAATAATTTGCTTCTGTTTACATCATCTGCAAGCCTGGGCTCCACCATCCATTCCCATCTCTTGAATTGCTTATACCCACTACTTTTCTCTATATCCCTTAATTCCCAATACTCATTGAATGATTTTTGAATGCTTTTGAATTGTTCTACAGTCTTAATATCATCTAAATCCAGATTTTGTTCAGATAAATTCTTTAACCAGGCTTGAGCATAACTATTCATGGGTGCTGTCAGAAAAATCAGCACCGATACTATTCCTGCTAAGAAAAAGAAAGAATTGAATTTACCCATTACTCAATCATTAATATTGCCGGAACCCATCTCCAGCAAAACAAATATAGACTTTTTTATTTTGAACAGCACAATCATTTATCAAACAAAGATCGGACCAATTACAGATGAAGGAATAATGGAAAGATGGGCCCAGATATATGCAGTACTCGTCTGACCACTATTGATTGTAGCATGTAGACAGACTTATCACTTTACCCGATGAACTTACTATCAGTGGTCTGACGAGTATTGTTTGAAAACATAATTCAGGAACTTGTACTGGATATCTTACTCCATCGTTCCATTATTCCAATATTCCCTTCTTATTTAACCCCTGCATTAGTAATTTTTTCAGTTGCCTCGGATGCCTGGATTAAAGATAAAGGATAAGGAAATTATTGTGCTAAAAACCGTACCTTTGCAATCTTGTTAGAAAATCATCTTTAGAATAATCGGTAAGCTTAAGATTCATTTCAACAGGATTGTATTATTTATTGAATTGTTAATATTGATAGAAATAGATAGAAAATGGGCATATTAAGTGGCATTACAAGAAAGGTTTTTGGAAACAAATCTGACAGGGATCTTAAGGAAGTAGCTTCGAGAGTGGAGAAAATCAAGGAGGAATACAATAAACTTGCAAGCTTTTCAAATGATGAATTGAGGAAAACTTCGGCAGAGTTAAGAAAGTATGTTTTAGATCAGATTCATGAGGATAATGAGAAGCTTGCTGAATTAAAAGTGCAGGGAGAGTCTGACGAGGTTGATGTGCGTGAGAAGGAAAAAATTTATCAGAATATTGATAAGCTGGAAAAAGCTATTACAGAGAAGCTGGATGCTACTCTGGATGAAGTTTTACCCAAAGCATTTGCAATCATTAAAGATACGGCCAGGAGGTTTAAAGAAAATGAAAGCGTAACAGTTCTGGCTAATGACTTTGATAAAGATTTAGCAGCCCGCCATGATCATGTGGAGATCAATGGAGATAAAGCCATTTTTAATAATTCCTGGCTTGCGGGTGGCAATATTACAAAATGGAATATGCTGCATTATGATGTTCAGCTTATAGGAGGGATTGTTTTACATGAAGGCAGAATAGCTGAAATGGGAACAGGGGAAGGAAAGACACTGGTTGCTACACTTCCGGTTTTCTTAAATGCTCTGGGAGGACGAGGTGTGCACCTTGTGACTGTGAATGATTATCTTGCTAAACGAGATGCAGAATGGATGGGTCCAATCTATGAGTTTCATGGATTAACAGTGGATTGTATCGACAAGCATCAGCCAAATTCTGAAGCAAGAAGAAAAGCCTATAATTCTGATATTACATTTGGTACTAATAATGAATTTGGGTTTGACTACCTGAGAGACAATATGGCAATCAACCCCAATGATCTTGTTCAGCGAAAGCATAATTATTCAATTGTTGATGAGGTTGATTCAGTACTGGTAGATGATGCAAGAACCCCCCTGATTATTTCCGGGCCTACAGCACAGGCAGATAATCAGTATTTTGATGACTTAAAACCTAAGGTTCTTACTTTATACAATGCTCAAAGAAAACTAGTTACTCAAATTCTTTCCGAGGCTAAAAAGGAAATTGCCGCTGGCAATAGTGAGAAAGGAGGCTTATTATTACTGCGTGCCCATAAAGGCCTTCCAAAAAATAATGCCATAATAAAATACCTGAGTGAGGAGGGCATGAAAACTCTTATGCATAAAACCGAGAATTTTTATATGCAGAATAACAGCAAAGAAATGTATAAGGTGACAGATGAGCTTTATTTTATTATTGATGAAAAGCAAAACACAATAGAGCTGACGGATAAAGGATTGGATATGGTTACAACTTCTGCCGAAGATGCCAGTTTCTATGTTCTTCCGGATGTTGGGGCCCAGGTAGCGGAGCTGGAACGTGCAGATTTGGATGATAGCAAGAAGCTCATTGAAAAGGATAAAATACTGCAGGATTATGCTGTGAAATCGGAAAGAGTTCATACCATGAACCAACTTTTTAAAGCTTATACCCTTTTTGAGAAGGACGTTGAATATGTGTTAATTGACAATAAAGTTAAAATTGTTGATGAACAAACTGGCCGTATAATGGAGGGGAGGAGGTATTCAGATGGATTACACCAGGCAATTGAAGCTAAAGAAAATGTTAAAGTAGAAGCCGCAACCCAAACTTTTGCTACAATAACTCTTCAGAATTATTTCAGAATGTACCATAAACTTTCCGGAATGACCGGAACTGCTGAAACTGAAGCAGGAGAATTATGGGATATCTATAAGCTTGATGTGGTAGTGATACCCACAAATGTTCCTATTATCAGAGATGACAGGGAGGATCTGGTATATAAAACAAAGCGGGAAAAATATACAGCTGTGATTGATGAAATTGTGAGTTTAACTAAGGAAGGCAGGCCTTCACTGGTTGGTACTACCTCGGTTGAAGTTTCAGAATTACTTAGCAGGATGCTCAAGATGAAAGGAGTCAATCACAACGTTTTAAATGCTAAGTTGCATCAGAGGGAGGCTGACATTGTGATGGAAGCCGGAAAAGGCGGACAGGTAACAATTGCCACCAATATGGCCGGTAGGGGTACTGATATTAAATTGTCCGGGGAGGTGATAGAGGCTGGTGGTCTTGCAATAATTGGAACTGAAAGGCATGAATCCAGAAGGGTTGACAGGCAGCTCAGAGGAAGAGCCGGGCGACAGGGAGATCCTGGATCTTCTCAGTTTTTTGTATCCCTCGAAGATGATCTGATGCGCTTGTTTGGAACAGAAAGAATAGCCGGTTTAATGGATAAAATGGGACTGAAAGAAGGAGAAGTTATCCAGCATGCATTGATCACTAAGTCCATTGAAAGAGCTCAAAAGAAGGTGGAAGAGAATAACTTTGGAATCAGGAAGAGACTACTGGAGTATGATGATGTAATGAATTCACAACGAGAAGTGATTTACAAGAAGCGAAGGCATGCTTTATATGGAGAAAGGTTAAGCCTTGATATAGCCAATATGATATTCGACGTTTCTGAGAATCTTACTGAAATTTATCATTCTGAAGGAGATTTTGAAGGATTTGGCTTTGAATTGCTGCGTACTTTTTCAATCGAACCTCCCTTTGATGAAAAGGAGTTCTTAGGATCTACTCCTGCTGCAATTTCTGATAAGATCAATGATTTAGTACTTAAAACCTACCAGAGAAAAGAAGAATCTATTGCAAAGCAGGCTTACCCTGTTATTAAAGATGTATATCAGCGTCAGTCACATGTTTATGAAAACATTGTGGTACCTGTTACCGATGGAGCAAGGGTATTTCAGGTTATTACCAATTTGGAGAAATCAGCTAAATCAGAAGGGAAGGAGCTTGTGAAATCCTATGAGAAGACAGTTCTTCTGGCAACTATAGATGAGGCATGGAAAGAACATTTACGTGAACTCGATGACCTTAAGCAGGCGGTTCAGTCAGCCAGTTATGAACAAAAAGACCCCCTTCTGATCTATAAGTTTGAGTCATTTGAGCTATTTACAGGAGCGATGAGTAAAATAAATAAGGAAGTAATTGCAACTCTGATGAAGGGACAAATTCCTGTTGCTGATCCTGCGCAAGTGAAAGAATCCAGGGGAAGAAGGAGCCTTGATACAAGCGGCATGAGAACATCTAAGACCGATGCCCCTTCATATAGAGAATCTGCTTCAAGCGCTGGAGATAAGGAAGAACCACAAAAGACCCAACCTATTCGAATGGAAAAGAAGATTGGCAGAAATGATCCCTGTCCATGTGGTAGTGGTAAGAAATACAAACAATGCCATGGACGACCAGGAGGCAGTGCAGGAGAACATTTGCCGGCCGGCAGATGAAAAGAGAATCAATTCCTGATTTAAACATTCTCGAATTTTGGTCTGAGATCCGGACGGTTAATTAGTTCGAGATAATGCCATACCTGCTGTATGTAATATTCAAGTGTTGGTTCCTTATCTAAACGAATTGATAAATCGTTGTAATTGTTCTCTTTCACAAATCGACCTACCTTAAATCTTGCCAGTGATATCGAAACAATATAATTGATTACTTTCTCCTGGTTGAGATCAAGATTGATTAAAATGTCAAATTTTTTGTCTGCAAATTTAAGAGCCTCAGTATTCTTAGGTTTGAAATACCAGTTCACTTCTTTGGTGGTAAAGAATTGAATATTTTTTTTAATCAAAAAATTATCCGGAATATTCTTAGGTTGAACATAACCAAGGATTGAAATATTGATGTTTCTTTCTTTCAGGGTCTTGTAAAAGTCATACACTCCATCAAAGTTTTTTGGATTGGTACCATCAAAAATAAGACCGATTGTTCTGGCTGTTGACAGGTTATATACTTTCTTATTACGCTTCCTTGATTTAAGAAGTCTTTTAACAACCAGACCGGTGACACTTGAGCGGACTCTAGAAAACAATTCCATTCTGCAAGTTTAAGAAAAAAGGCTCATTATTTGTTAAATCAGTCTTATAAAAGTACTGACAGAAAGTATTTTTTTATCAACAAAATCCACACGCTTATTCATCCTATCATATCCACCAGGTCCTGCTCCGAAATAATGTCGATATTTAGTTCTTGTGCTTTCTGTAATTTGCCTGGACCGGTGTTTTCACCAGAAACCAGGAAGTTTGTTTTTGAAGATATTCCACTTAAATTTTTACCTCCGTTTTCTTCAATTAATTCTTTTAATTTCTCTCTGGAAAAATTAGTAAAAGTACCAGAAATTACGAAGCTGAGTCCATTCAAACTTCCGGAATGAATTTCTGTCTTTTTATCAGATTTCATTTGAATGCCATGTTGTGCCAGCCTTGAAATCAATTCCAGGTTAACCGGATCACTAAAATACTGTACAACGCTTTTAGCAATCTTCTCGCCAATTTCTTCTACCAGTACCAGATCTTCAAACCTGGCGATTTTCAGGGCATCCATGGAAAGATACTCACGGGCAAGAATCTTTGCTATTGTTTCTCCAACATGCCTGATACCCATAGCAAAAAGAACTCTTCGAAAAGGAACTTCCCGGCTCATGGACAGGCCGTTTCGTATATTGTTTGCAGATTTCTCACCCAGTCTTTCCAATATTGCAAGCTGGTCAATTGTTAATTCATATAGGTCGGCCGGATCTTTTATCAAACCCTCATTAAATAAAAGTTCAATGGTTTCCTCTCCTAAACCGTCAATATCCATAGCTTTCCGACTTACGAAATGTTCTATTTTTCCCTTAATTTGAGGAGGGCATCCGGTTGAGTTGGGGCAATAGTGATTGGCTTCACCCTCAATTCTTATCAGTTTTGTTCCACATTCAGGGCATTCATTTATAAATTCTACAGGAGTAGCATCTTCAGGTCGTTTTTCATAAACTACTCCAATTATTTTAGGGATAATTTCACCACCTTTTTCAACATAGACCATATCTTTATAACAGAAGCCCATTAAGCCTAACTGATCGGCATTATGAACAGAGGCTCTCTTAACTGTAGTACCAGCAATAACAACTGGTTCCAGAATAGCTACAGGAGTGATAACTCCGGTTCTCCCCACCTGATAGCTTACATCTAACAATCGTGTTTCAACTTGTTCGGCTTTAAATTTATAAGATATTGCCCATCGTGGTGTTTTAGCTGTAAACCCTAATTCGTTTTGAAGCTTGAAGGAATTTACCTTAATAACAACACCATCAATTTCAAATGGAAGAGATTCTCTTTCGGAATCCCATTTTTCAATATAGCTAAAAACATCATCTAAATTCATATATTTTTCCATGTGTTCCGGAACCTTAAAC